>JAITBL010000040.1 GCA_031283575.1 Treponema sp.
TGGGGCCGGGCTTGCCGGAGCGGCGGTGATGATCGGAAAGGCCTGGGA
Source organism: Treponema sp. (assembly GCA_031283575.1). Lineage (GTDB taxonomy): Bacteria > Spirochaetota > Spirochaetia > Treponematales > Breznakiellaceae > JAIRYT01. Next base: position 49 of record JAITBL010000040.1, read on the forward strand.
TGCGGTAACCGATCCGATGATGGGCTTTGTCTCCGACAGGACGCTCACCCCAATGGGAAGGCGGCGGCCCTACCTTCTTGCCGGGGCCGTTCCAATGGCGCTGAGCCTGTGGCTTTTCTTTAGCGCTCCGGCGATTCCGGACCAGATTATGCTGATGCTCTGGGCTACCGGAGCCCTGATGCTGGTCAATACCGCCTCGACGGTGATCAACATCCCCTATTCCTCCCTGACCCCGGAACTCACCGACGACTACCACGAGCGGACAAGTCTTAACGGCTACCGTTTCGGCTGCGCGGTATTCGGCACCCTTATCGGAGCGGCGGCGGTTGAACCCCTTGCCGGAGCCTTTGGAGGCGGAGGCGGGGGGTGGTCGATGATGGGTCTCGTACTGGGGATCGTGATAATGGTTGTTACCTTCCTTACTTTTTTCGGGACAAAGGAGAAAAAGCATACCAGAGACGATCTTCCTACAGAGCGTTTCTTTGCCACCTATAAAGCGGTCTTTACCAACAGGCCCTATGTGATTCTTTTTCTTACCTATGCTCTCCACATGACGGCTATTACCTTCTTGCAGAGTATTCTGGCCTACTATGTAGAATATCTGTATCCCTATGCTTTTGGGCTGCCCGGTCTTAACCTTACGACAATTGCGATGTTGGCCCTGCTGTTAACGGCCATGGTGTTTATACCGGTTTCGGTGGCGGTTTCAAAAAAGATCGGAAAAAAGAAAACCTATCAGATATGTTTTGTGATTATCGGATCCGCCTGCGGTATCGTCGCTCTGGTCGGCCACCTGCTGCCGCCGCCGTTGTTCCTCCTTCTGCTTGCCTACGCGGGTGTCGGCGTAGGCTTTAGCTATGTGGCGCCCTTTGCCATGGTGCCCGATACGGTGGAATTCGACGCGGTTAAAACAGGCGAACGGAAGGAAGGGGCTTACTACGGCATGTGGACTTTTATTTCCAAAGCGGGAACGGCTCTGTCAATGCTGCTTTCGGGCCTTATCCTTAAACTTGGGGGATACGCCGCGAATCAGGTTCAGGGCCCCCCCGCCCGGCTTGCGATACGGCTTATTATCGGGCCTATTCCCGCGTTGATATTCCTTGGCGCCCTGATACTGATGCAGTCATATCCGCTGGATGAAAAAACCTACAAAAAACTGATGGGGCAGTAAGCGGCGCGGCGCCGGCAGGCTCAGCCTTCCTTGCGCGCGGTAAGAACCAGGCAGTTTTTGCCGCTTACCCTGTCTTTGTCGATTTGAACGTTCCTGCGCCGGTAACTCTGCGTTTCCCGGTTTCCTCCTCCGTCGTCGTTTTCTTCAATATTCCAGATCCGCGTATCGATTCGGGACGAGTTAAATTCCTCGTTAAAAATCAGCGCTCCCGAATTACTGTACACCCGGATGTAGTCAACATACATCGAAGCCTGGTTTGAGTTTCCCCTGTTGAGGGCGCTGATCCCGTCAACGGTAAAAATACCGGTAAAGCTGCCGCCGGCGGCAAGGTTTAGAACGATAAAGAACGGCTTGCGAAAATAAGGTTCCAGTTCCGGGGTAATGGCCATTTCAAAATAGGGCTTCATATCCGCCGTGATAACCGGAGTACCCGCCGGCGGGCTGCCTGCCGCCGGAGAGCCGTCCCGGGTGGGTACTTTGTCCCTGTCAAGGTACATTTTTATGCTCCGCTCATCCCATACAAGGGTGAACAGGTGAAAGTCCCCGTATTGCAGGCCGTAGCGGTTTGTCCTGTGAATCGCGTAATTCGGATGGGAACCGTCGTTTTGCACAGAACCCCAATGGGCGGCGCCGTTAAACAGTTTGTCCTGGATTCCGCCCGCGATGCCGTCTTTGTGGCCCATTTCCAGAATGTCGATTTCTCCGCAGCCGGGCCAGGATTTTTCCGGATAATCGCCGCCCAGAAGCCACAAAGCCGGCCACAAGCCGTCCGCGGTTTTGGGAATTTTGACGCTGGCTTCAAGAATCCCGTATTGAAAACTGAACTTGCCCATTGTGTTGACCCTGCCGGAAGTAACAATGGTTTTTCCGGAAGTTTGGGCGAAACCCGGAATCACAAACGCTGTCAAAAAAATAACGGCTAAAACAAGCGCCGCCTTTTTTTGTCCGGAGAATAGAAAACCTGTAAAATCTTTCACTTTATGGAATATAATCACCTGTTCACGAAAAAGCAAGGTAGCGCGCGGGGACTCTTTGCCAAAATCCGGGCCTCCGGAAAGCGTAAAAGTGACGGAGGTTCATTCGCGCGGGGAGAATCATTTAAGGTTTTCTTTTATCTTGTATGCGGGACAGGGAAGGCCTGTGGCGCGCTGAACTTCGCCGGACGGCATGGATTGTCCTTTAAAACCGAACATTTCACAGGCCCGGGGGAAAACCGGATCCCAGGTAATTTTGAAATGGACGCATTTAAGGCAATTGGGCGGTGTTGACCGTAAATTTTCCATACAGAAACATTGTAGCGGGGAAAAAGGCAAAGATCGAGGCGGCAGGCGCTGTGCCGCCTATAATCGCGAGCCGTATTCCGTAATTTCTTTATCGGACGTTGTGCTGCCTGTACGCGAAGGACGTTACTGGCTGAAGAGGATCCGCAAAGGCGCCGGCCACGTATCCTTGAAAAAAAGCCGCTTTTATGACTATGCTTACTACTCAATGAAGATTATTTCAGGCATTTCAGTTTCGCCGGGGGTTGTAATCGGCAAGGCTCTGCTTTTTCTGGAAGACCAACCCGAAATTCCCCGTTATTCGATAACCAGGGACACGGTGGAACAGGAGTTAAAGCGTTTTGTGGAAGCGGCCCAGGGCGCCGCCGCCGAACTGCGGCTGCTCAAGGAAAGCGCCCAGGGCATAAGCCGGGAGCAGGAAGGCATTTTCGGAGCGCACCTGTTGATGGTCGAGGACCCGGATTTTCACTATCAGATCAAGGCGAGGCTTGAATCAAAGTATGAAAATATCGAGTGGATAGTGTGGGAGGTTTCGCGGGAACTTTCCCAAAAGCTTGTTATGTCTCCCAACGCCTACCTTAGGGAACGGGCCGCCGATGTGTCCGACGTATCGCGAAGAATTATAGGCCGCCTTTTGGGGATAAAACGGTTTTCCCTTGCCGAGCTTTCCGAAGACGTGATCCTCGTGGTTCACAGCCTTCTTCCTTCGGACATCCTGACGATGAACAAAACAAGGGTAAAGGCCCTGGCAATGGATACGGGAAGCAGGACAAGCCACGCGGCCATTCTTGTCCGTTCGTTCGGGATTCCCGCCGTGCTTGGACTTTCGGCCGCCACGCGGGAAATTTCCGCCGGCGACATTCTTGTCGTTGACGGTGAAGAAGGAACAGTAATAATCGATCCGGATTCGGAAACCAAAAAGAACTACGAAGGGGCCGTGGAGCGGAACAAAAAAACAGCCGGAAAGTTTAACTCCCTGAAAAAACTGCCCGCCGAAACCCTGGACGGGCGAAGGGTTGCCATTAACGCAAACCTGGACATGCCGGAAGAAGCCGGGGGCGCCTCTCTGTACGGCGCGGAGGGGGTCGGCCTTTTTCGTTCCGAATTTCTTTTTATGACCCCCGGCCAGTCCGCGGAGGAAAACCAGTTTCGCTCGTACAGTACAGTGGTAAAAGCCATGGGGAAAAAACCCGTTACGATACGAACCGTGGATATAGGCGGCGATAAAATCGTTCCGGGCTTCCATGGCAGCGATGAGGCGAATCCCCTTTTGGGCTGGAGGGCGATACGCCTTTCCCTTTCACTGCCCGAAATGTTCAAGACCCAGCTTAGGGCGATACTCCGCGCCAGCCTGGAAGGAAAGGTCAAGATCATGTTTCCGCTGATTTCCGGCATCGAGGAGCTGGAAGACGCGCTGCGGTTTCTTGAGGAAGCGAAAGCCGAGTGCCGCAAAAGCGGGCAGGATTTTTCGGATCATATAGAAGTCGGCACGATGATAGAGATTCCCGCCGCGGTGATGACCGCCGACATACTGGCGGAAAAATCAGATTTCTTTTCAATCGGCACAAACGATCTTATCCAGTATTCGCTGGCGGTGGATCGGGGGAACGAAAAAGTCAATTACCTGGCCCAGCCCGTCCATCCGGCTGTGCTGCGTTTTCTCAAGCGGACTATAGACGCCGCCCACAACAGGGGGATTCCGGCGGCGATGTGCGGCGAGATGGCGGGCGATCCGCTGCTGACTCCGCTTTTGCTCGGACTCGGCCTTGACGAATTCAGCATGGCCGCCCCGGCCATACCCCGCGTAAAGCATATTATCCGCGGGGTGCGTTTTTCCGACTGTCAAAAACTGGCCGAAGAGGCCCTGGCCTGTACGGCCTGCAAGCAGGCGAATGAACTGCTGCGGGGCTGGGCAAAAGATCATCTTAAAGAACGATGAGCCGGAAAAAAAATCCCCTGGTGGTTCTTGCCGGGCGGCCCAATGTGGGAAAATCAACCCTGTTTAACCGCCTTCTCCACAGCCGGCGGGCGATTACCGATCCAATGCCGGGCGTAACGCGTGACCCCATAGAGGCGGCGGCCGTTATAGCCGGCAGGCATATACGGCTTGTCGATACCGGCGGCTTTAAGCTTGACAGGGAAGACGGCCGCGGAGACGAGCTTGATACGCTGGTTATGCGGCGTACCCTGGAATGTGTCGAAGAAGCGGACCTTGTCGTGCTTATTTTTGAAGCGGGAGAGATTACCCCGGAAGACGAAGAATTTGTCGAACTGCTCCGGCCGCACCGGGAAAAGCTTCTCGCCGTGGTAAACAAAACCGAAGGGGGAAGGCGGGAAGGGGAATCGTGGAACCTTCTTTCGCTGGGCTTTGACGAGCTTATCATGATCTCCGCCGAACACGGGGATCGTATTGCGGAACTGGAAGCGGCAATCGCGGGCCGGCTCAAATTTGGCAAGGCCGAAGACAACGCTGACGACAAAGCTGAAGGCAAAGCCGGGGACAAAGACGAAGAAGACGGCGGTCTTTATGACGAAGAGCGCGGGGATCTTCCCGGCGGCAATCGTGATGAGAACCACGGGGCGCGTCCGGATGGGGAAATCGCCCTGGCGCTTTTGGGAAAGCCCAACACCGGAAAATCCACGCTGTCCAACCGGCTTACCTCTTCGGCGGCCTCCATTGTAAGTCCGGTACCGGGTACCACCCGCGATGTGGTTGAAGGCGGCTTTGTTTTTAGAAACAGGGTTTTCCGGGTTCTTGACACTGCCGGCATCAGGCGCAAATCCAGGGTAAGCGAAAATGTTGAATACTATTCGGTAAACAGGGCGATTAAAACCATTGACCGGGCCGGCATTGTGTTTCTGCTTATCGACGCCCGGGAAGGGCTTACCGATCAGGACAAAAAAATCGCCGCGCTCGCCTGTGAAAAAGGCCGGGGCGTTATTTTTGTTTTGAACAAATGGGATCTTATGCCTGCCGTAAAAAACGCGGAAAACGCCGTCAAAGACCGTATCCGTTATTTTTTCGGGCAGATGGAATACGCGCCTGTTGTACCGTTAAGCGCAAAGGACGGGAACGGCGTCGAAGAGCTGTTGAAAACCGCAATCCGCATGGGAAACGAACTGTGCCGCCATACCGACACCGCCATCCTTAACCAGGCGCTTGCCCGCTGGCTTGCCGAACATCCGCCTCCCCAGGGGCCGCGTACCCGTTTTTCCGTCAAGTACGCCGTCCAGGTTTCGGAGAATCCGGTAAAGTTCGTGTTTTTCGTGTCCCGGCCCGCCGCCGTAACCGAAGCCTACAAGTCTTACCTTCGCGGCAAAATCCGCAAAGACCTGGGCTATTCGATGATACCGGTAACACTCGAAATTCGCCCTTCACGGAAAGAAAAAACCAATGCCGTACACAAGCGCTGAAGCCGAACGTCTTCTTGGTATTAAGAACCACGTACTCCGCTACTGGACAGGCGAAATGCCCCTTATTCAGCCGAAAAAAGATACGTCGGGCAGGATGGTTTATTCGGGCAGGGATATACGGCTTCTCCTCCGGCTCAAGCACCTTCTTTACCGCCGCCGTTTTTCCATTGAAGGCGCCCGGACGCAGCTTGAAAAAGAGCTTTCCGGGGAATGGCAGGATCTGCGGGCGGAACTTGACGCGATCCGTTCCGGGCTTATCGAGCTGTTCTTTCTGGCGTAAAGTCTATCTCCCGCCCGCGCGGCGCGTCTATAACGTTGACTTTGTCCAACGGGGATATTATATTTATTGCATCCTATTTCCCCCGCCGCGGCGGGTTGTCGCTGTCTTGAGACGGCGCGATGCATTTTTAAGGCTGCCTATATGGAAATATCGCAAAATACCACGCTCCCGCCTGAATACGCGGGGCTGACTTTTGAAAAGGTCTGGGCAACGATCCAGGAAACCGGCCGGCAATTGAAAGAAACTGACCGGCAATTGAAAGAACAGCGTCAGGAAACTGACCGGCAATTGAAGGAACAGCGTCAGGAAACTGACCGTCAATTGAAAGAGCAGTTTCGGGAAACCGAACGGCTGATGCGGCAAAATGAGAAAATGATGAGCGATCTGGGCCGGAAATTTGGCAAGATAATCGAGCACATGTTTATCCCCAACCTCAAGGAAAAATTTAACGTCATGGGGCATGAGTTTGGAAAGGCTTCGTCTAATGTGTTTATCGAAAATAAAGAGCATAATATCTATGCCGAGGTAGACGTGTTTCTTGAAAACGGCGACCGCGCCCTGGCCGTGGAAGTAAAAACCCAGGCGAACATTTACGATGTTCGGGAACATGTCAAACGTATGGAAAAGCTGCGGCAGTATTTCGACCTGCACCACGACAAACGAAAACTCTACGGCGCGATGGCCGCGGCGGTGATTCCCGGCAATGTCCACGATTACGCGCTCAAACAGGGTTTTTATGTTGTCACACAGTCAGGGGACAATGTTAGCATAGAAAAACCCGCAGGCGAACCAAGAGCCTGGTAATCCGGTCTGCGCCATATAATCCATACCTCCCGGCAATGACCCGAAGGGGCGGATTAAGTTATTCCCGGAAGACGGAAAATACCGAAAAATAGACATATTATCCCGGTACCCGCTTGACTAAATTTTGTTAACTTATTATAACACAGTTAGTTATATAGAACTAACTTTTTCTGGTGTCTGCCGGGCGGTTATTGTCCGGGTTTTCCGGCGCAAACCGCCGTGTTTGCTTCGTTTTTGTTGAAAGCCGCGCAAATACCGCGCCGCAGGCCGTCCGGGCAGTTTTATACCCGACATTCGCGGAATGTTGGGTATAGATTTCCGCCGGAGCGGTCAAAAGGCGGCTTTTATGCCTGTCCGGGGCGGTAAAACCGCCAAAAATGTTAGTTTTGTCTAGCATAGTTATATACAACTAACCCAGGAGGAATGTATAAAATGAAAAAAACCTTTGCTCTGTCGGCGCTTATATTCCTGCCGGCGTTTCTTTTCGCCGAAGTGCCCCCTCCCGGCTCCTGGCTTGAAAAAGAGGCGGAAATGCGGCTTCTTCTTAACGAAGCCTTTTATACCTATGTTTCTTCCGACGTTGAGGGGGCCTGCGCCCAGGTGGACGGGGTTATTAAGGAATACTACCGGGACAACGGTTTT
>JAITBL010000050.1 GCA_031283575.1 Treponema sp.
TTTGGTGTTACAGGATACTACTATACATTTGTATAAGAGAGAGAGAGAGAGAGAGAGAGAGAGAGAGAGAGAGAGAGCAAGAACCGTGCCAAGTTAAGCGGTTTTACGAAAAAATTTGCTGTTTTAAGCGAAATTTTCATACACGAACCATAACACGGATTTCCCAATGAATCAAGAGCCCCGATCAAGCTCCGCGGCACATTCATAGATCGCGCGGTACACCCGGGGTATCTCGCTTTCCTCAAGAGAGGCGAAAGTAACCCGCAGGTACTCGCCCCCCAGGGCAATGGTCCCGATTCCCCGCGCAAGCAGGGCCTGGCGCAGGGCTTCGGCGCCGATTCCCTTACAGCGAAAACACATAAAATAGCCCGAATTAAACGGCATCGCCTCCACCATGGCGGGGGCCTTTTCCATTTCGACAAAGGCCTTGACCGCGCGGTAACGCGCCCCGAGCAGGGCAAAGTATTCGGCCTTTTCCGCCCGGGCCGACGGATCTTCGAGCAGCATACGCGTCAGGTGCTGGGCGGGCGTATTGGCGCAGGAAACGGAAGAACGTATGACCGCCATAAGCTTTTTTTCCAGAGCCGCGTACAAAGCGTCGTCGAGCCCCCGCGAACCAAACGTGATGAAGGCGGTCCGCAGTCCCCACACATAGTCTTCCTTGGTGGGGCCGTCAATCTTCACCGCGAGGATTTTTTCGTGCAGGCCGGCAAGACGGCCAAACAGCGATTCCCTGACGCTGTCTTCGTAAAAAAGGCCAAAGTAAGCGTCGTCGCAGAGTACCAGCACATCGGCGCCGCCCTCCGCGGCTTCTTCGAAGAGGCCGGCGAGAAAATCCGCTTCGGCGGGAACGGGCGTATAACCCGAAGGATTATGGGGAAAGTTAAGAATTATCCGCACCGTTCCGCTTCGGGCGGCTTTGGCAACGGCCGCGCGAAAGCCTTCGCGGTTAAGCCCCCCGCCCGAAAAGAGGGGAACGCCTTCGTAGACGCCGCCCCGTCTTTCACCAAAAACAAGGGAATAGTTGTCCCACGCGGGAGAGGGCCCCAGCATCGTCTGCCCTTCATCCAGAAAAAGATCCGCCGCGTAGGAAATGCCCGCGGTAATGCCGGGAACGACCGCCGGCAGGGAAAGCGCCGCGGAAATCGAGGGATTTTTTCGCAGCATGGCCTGTTTCCAGGCGGTACGGAAACTTTCGACCCCGGCCGTCGGCGCGTAACTAACCGCTTCGTCGGAAGTCAGCGCCGGCAGCTTTTCGGCGAGGGCCCTCAAGATCAGCGGCTTTCCCTGCCGGTACGCCATGCCCAGCGTGGCGTTGACCGCGGCGGTTTTTTTTGCCTCCGCCGCCTGGGCAATAATGCCCCGGGGAAAGTAGAGCCGGCGGCCCAGCGCCGAAAGCAGACGGCCCGCCACCGAGCCCGCGAGAAGCGAATTGAGCTCATCCGCGAGTGGATTCATACCTGTAACCATAACGTGTCTTTGTTCCTTTCTACAAGGTGGATTTCGGAGAAATTCTTGACCGCTGGGACCGGAGCCGTGGCGGAGTTTACCATAAAAAAGAAGAAGAAACGCTGTCCGAATCTCCGGCCGAAAAGCGGCGGCGGCTTCTTCGTAAAAAAAGCGACGCCCGCATCGACCTCCACGGCCTTACCCGCGACGAAGCCTGGGACGCGCTGGAAAGTTTTTTCGCCCTCTCCCGCTCGCGGGGCCTCGAAAAGGTGCTGATCATTCACGGCAAGGGAAATCACCGGCCTTCCTCGGCCGCGGTGCTTAAAAAAACCGTACAGGAGTTTATCGACCGCTGCCCCGCGGCCGGTGAAAGCGGCTACAGCGGCGCGCGGGAAGGCGGAACCGGATCAACCTGGGTGCTTTTAAAGGCCTAGCGCTCGCGGTAAATAATGCGGCCCCGGCTCAGGTCGTAGGGGGAGAGGGCGACTTTAACGCGGTCGCCGGGAACGATGCGGATATAATGCTTGCGCATTTTACCTGAAAGGTGGCCCAGGATGAGGTGTCCGTTCTGGTTGTCCAGCTCTATCCTGAACATGGTATTGGGAAGGGCTTCTTTTACGATTCCTTCAACTTCAATCGCTTCTTCTTTTGCCACAAAACCTCCGTAATGCGCACTTTATATATCCGGTCGTTTAGATGTTACAGAACAATAGTATACGATTTGTGACAAAAATTGTCAACTACGCCGCGAACGCCGCTGTTATACAATACAAACAGGCGCTGTCCTTCATTATCTTTTACCGATGTGTTATATTCAGAAACCATGTCTGACTTCAAACGCGGCGTTCCGTATGCCGTTTTCGCCTATACCCTGTGGGGTTTTCTTCCCGTCTATTGGCGCCTCCTTGGCTTTGTAAGTCCCCTTCACATACTGGGCTGCCGCATCATTTTTTCGCTGCTGTTTACCTCGGCCATTCTTTTTGCGAAGAAAAACACCGCGTGGCTCCAATTGCTGTTCACCCCGGGACGAAGACGCTTTACCGCCGCCGCAGCCCTCGCGGTTACGTTAAACTGGGGCATCTACATCTGGGCGGTGAACTCGGGACATACCATCGAAGCTTCGCTGGGTTACTATATCAATCCTCTCGTGGCGATTCTGCTGGGGCTTGTTTTTTTAAGGGAACGCCTTAACGTACTGCAATGGGCCGCTTTCGCGCTTGCGGCCCTGGGCGTTATTTTAAACACGATCTTCTCCGGCGTTTTTCCGCTGATCTCTCTGCTGCTCGCCGTAACCTTTGGCGTTTACAGCCTCTTTAAAAAACAGAACAGCGCGGGGGCCCTTGAAACCTTGAGCGCCGAAACCTTAAGCGTCTTTCCCGCCGGCCTCCTCCTGCTGGCCTTTCCCCTGCGGGATCTGGGCGTACTTGGCGCACTGTCCTTTCCCCAATGGCTCCTGCTTGCCGGCGCGGGACCGGCAACCGCCATTCCCCTTTTCGCTTTTTCCAAAAGCGCAAAACTCATTCCCCTGTCGGCCCTGGGATTTCTTCAATTCATCAATCCCACGATTTTATTTTTTCTTGGCATCTTTGTCTTTGATGAACCGTTCAATCCGCGCGGCTTCTGGTCTTTCGCCTGTATCTGGGCGGCGGTGGCATTGTACTGCGTGTCGCTGCGAAAGGGTCTGGTTCGTTCCCGGAACCATTCATAACCCGGCCTTGCGTTCTTTAACAGGCTGATTTACAATAAGGTAATGTTCAGCGATTGTATCATCATGGCAGGCGGTTCCGGAACACGACTCTGGCCGGCAAGCAATTCAGATACGCCAAAACAGTTTCTTCCCATGCGGGGCGCGGCCGCCAAAAAAAACGATTCGGCCGGAAAGCGGACTTTTTTTAACGCGGCGCTCGACCGCGCCCTGGCGGTAACGGAACAGACGGGCCGCGTGATCATCATCGCCGGCCGTTCCCACACCGCGTCCATTGTCAACGCCTGCGCGGAGTACACAAAGGCCGACCTTGACCGCATCGTCCTGATTCCCGAACCCTGCGCGCGGAACACGGCGCCCGCCATCGCCTGCGCGGTCAGTTACATCGACTGGATGGGGGGCGACGAACGCAACATCCTCGTACTTACCAGCGATCACATCATCACTCCGCTGGAAGCCTTTCAGGTAGACGCCGCATCGGCATTGGCCTTTGCCCAGGCGGACAAGCTTGCCATTTTTGGCGTTAAACCCAGGGGGCCGGAAACGGGTTTTGGTTATATCGAAACGGATGCGCTCATCTCGTCGATACCGGAAAAACCCGAAGTCTACAATGTCAGGGCTTTCCGCGAAAAGCCCGATCTCGAGAAGGCGAAGGCGTTTATTAAAGCGGGGAATTTTTTCTGGAACTCGGGGATGTTCGCCTTCTCTTCCAAATTCATCCTGAGGGAATTTGACCGTAACGCAAGTGAAGTCATTGCCCCGTTCGGCCGCCTTCGCGCGCCCGACGAGCGATCCTTCAAAGTCGAGCGGGGACTGCGTATTATGCGGGACTGGTATTGCCTGGACGAAGCCTACCGCGAGGCCAGGGCGATTTCTTTCGACTACGCGATTGCCGAAAAGTGTTCACAAACGGTTATGATCAGCGCCGGTTTTAACTGGACCGATGTGGGGAGCTGGGACGAATACGCCCTGCTCGGCGAAAACGCGGGCGGCAAAAAAAACCGCGGCGCGGGGGCGCGGGGGCCGGCGGAAATTTTCCAGATTGGCGCCTCAAACTGCTATGTTGATTCGGATATGAGCGTGGCCCTTATTGACGTGGAGGATCTGATCGTCGCCGTTCGCTCCGGCAAAAACGGCCGCGCCGGCGCCGTCCTTGTAGCCAGGCGGGGTGAAACCCAAAAGGTCCGCGAAATCGTCGAGCAGATCAAAGCCGCCGGACGGACGGATTTGCTGTAAAAACCGGAAAGCCTTGAGCCTTTTATAATCATAACTTTTCTGCTATACTTACGGCAATTAAACTGAAAACAAGCGAGGAATATAATGGTCATTTTAACACTTAACTGCGGTTCGTCGTCGGCGAAGTATCAGCTGTATGACTGGGACCTGCGGGACATACTTGCCGTGGGGGTTGTCGAAAAGGTTACCGTGGGCGGTTCTTTTATCAACCACAAGGTAAAGGGCAGGGAAGAAATTACCCTTGAGCACGACTGTCCGACCCATACCGACGCGGTCGATCTTATTATCAAAACGCTTACCGACAGGGAAAAGGGCTGTATTTCCGACATGTCCGTGATCAAGGCCGTGGGCCACCGCGTGGTTCACGGCGGCGACAAATTTACCAAGAGCGTGATTGTGGACGACGCGGCGCTTGCGGCGTTTAACGAAATGAAGGACATGAGTCCGCTTCACAATCCGGCAAACATTATGGGCATCGAAGCCGCCAAAAAAGTGCTTCCCGATGTGCCGCACTGCGCGATCATGGATACCGCCTGGCATCAGACCATGCCGCCCGAATCCTTTCTTTACGCGGTTCCCTACGAATGGTACGAAAAATATCAGGCCCGCCGTTACGGTTTTCACGGTACCAGTTTTCTCTATACGGCAAAGCGGGCGGCGGTGCTTTTGGGAAAGGACCCCTTCAAAACGAATCTGATCATCTGCCATCTGGGGAACGGCGCCAGCGTCAACGCGGTTAAGGACGGCCTCTCCTTCGATACTTCCATGGGGATTACGCCGCTGGAAGGCCTTGTCATGGGAACGCGCTCGGGCGACCTGGACCCCGCCCTGCCCTTCTATATTATGCGCAAGACCGGCATGAGCGCCGCCGAGGTGGAGAACGCGCTTAACAAAAAGTCGGGGCTGTTCGGCATTACCGGCAAGTATTCGGACCGCCGCGACATTCAAAAGGCCAGAATCGACGGGGACAAACGCGCCGCCCTCTCGCAGGACATCGAAGCCCAGCGCGTCAAAAAATACATCGGCGGCTATCAGGCCGTGCTGGGGCGGGTGGACGCGCTGGTGTTTACCGCCGGCGTGGGCGAGTTCGCGTTCTTTATGCGCGAAAAAATTCTTTCGGGCCTTGAGGGCGCCGGCGTTGTCTTTGATCCGAAAAAGAATGAAATGTCCCACACGCGGAACACGGAAACCCGCATCTCCAAACCGGAATCAAAAATTCCGGTTTATATTATCCCCACCGATGAAGAGCTGGTCATGACCGAAGACGCCTATGCCCTTGTGTCGGGAAGCTACGACATACACACCAAGTTTACCTATTCTTTCCAGAGCAGGGATTATGTGAACAAGAGCCGCGCCGAAGGACTTAAAGGCGAACTGGCAAAGCACCCCGAACTCAAAGAGATTATCGCGCCGCCTGCGTGAGGCAAAATGCCGCCGGGTAACCGGCGTTTGGACGGTCGGGCTTTGCGAAGCAAAGACCGCCCGCCCAAACGTGCCCGCAGTGAGGGGCGGGAACGCAGTGACCCGGCCGAACGGCGGGTCGAGGGGCCGTTGGCCCCGGGCGGTTACCCTGTTATACGCCGTTATTTTTTGCTTTATCTGCCATTTTCACCATTTATTTCTATCCATACTGAATCAGATTTTAACCAGCATATTATTTTATCTATTACATTCTGAATATTTTCCATTTGTTTTTTACCCCTTATTGAACATTCCCAAACAATACATACACGCCAGCCAGCCGCATGTAAATAGTTTAATACTTCCGCGTCCCTTTTTCTGTTTGTGTCTATTTTATTTATCCAGAATTCCGTATTACTTGAGGGAATTTTAAAATTTTTACAGCCCCAGTGTCCATGCCAAAAACA
>JAITBL010000183.1 GCA_031283575.1 Treponema sp.
GTATAAGTAACACGGCGTGGCCCCCGTCTAAAGCTACAGTTGTAGAAAAGGACAAAAGGGGCCTTGTCGCCGATTTGTGAAAGGGCGCGGGGTGACGCCGCCTGCAATTAAACCGAAGGTTTAATTGGCCAAGTCAGGCTTACAGCCTGACTTGCAAGGACCCCCGGTCCGTCACGGTCCGACGGCATACTTTTCAGCGCATAACCCAAACGCTTTCCGGCGCCGCGCTATACCGCGCGCCCCCCTTGAACAAAAGAAACGCGCGCGGTATAGTTAAAAAACACGGGGCATTAGCTCAGTTGGTAGAGCGATAGGTTCGCAATCTATAGGCCGGGGGTTCGAATCCCCCATGCTCCAGATGATATACCGTGATTATGGCCGGACCGGCAAGAAGGTTTCCCTGTTGGGATTTGGCGGCATGCGCTTCGCTCACGTGGACGACCACGATGAATGTGTGCGCATGATGGTAAAAGCCGCGCGGGGCGGTGTGAACTACTTTGACACCGCTCCGGGCTATTTTGAAACGCGGAGCGAAATTGTCTGCGGCAAAGGCTTCGAGGAACTGCGGCGGCAGAAGCTTCCCTACTATGTGGCGACCAAAACATTCAAAACAACGGAAGCGGATATCCGCCGCGAAATTGAGGGGCAGCTTGAGCGGCTTAAGGCGCCGGCAATCGACTTCTATCACATCTGGTGCATTACCAGCCTTGAGAACTGGGCCGCGCGCAAGCGGGACGGAATTCTTTCGGCCTTTCAAAAACTAAAAGACGAAGGGCTTGTCAGGCATATCTGCGTTTCCAGCCATCTTATCGGCGGCGAGATCGAAACCCTCCTTATGGAGGGAGTTTTCGAGGGCGTACTCTTTGGCTACTCGGCCTACAACTACCGTACCCGCGAAAAAGCCTTTAACGCGATCCGCGCAAAGCGCCTTGGGGCGGTGGTAATGAATCCGCTGGGCGGCGGTATCGTTCCCCAAAATCCCGAACTGTTCAAATTTATCACACGGGAAGGTGAAAGCGCCGTCAGCGCGGGACTCCGTTTCCTCTGGGATCACGCCGATATTTCCGTTACGCTGGTCGGTTTTCGAGGCGAAGCGGATGTCGACGAGGCCCTCGCCGCGATGGACGGTTATGTACCCAGAACCGGCGCCGAACTGGCCGCGGTAAAAGAAAAGGGAGGCGAGGGCTTTGAGGGAATCTGTACGGGCTGCGCCTACTGCGACGACTGTCCCCAGGAAATTCCCATACCGCGTTACATGGATTCCTATAACCAAAAGCTCCTTAAGGAAAACGGCGACGACGAACTGAGGCAGCGCCTGGGCATGCACTGGTCAATCACCCCGCAGGGAGCGGCAAAATGTATCGAGTGCGGCGCCTGCGAAGCGGCGTGTACCCAGCACATTGCTATTATTGAACGGCTCAAATATATAGCGCGTTTGAGCGCGTAAAATTCCGCCGCTTTAAAAACGGAAAAGGGCCGTCACGGCAATACCCCGCCCTGAAAGCACTCCAGGGTTCAGCCGAAAGGCGGATTCTCGGGCAGCAAACCCGCCGCGGATGAAAGGAGATCGCATGACGGCGCCGCGAAAAGAGCAAGATAACGAAACCAACCTGCGTTCTCTGGCGGACGCGGTAAAAGCGCTGCTGGAAGATGAAGCGGATCTTGTTGCGGGCCTCGCGAATACTTCCGCCCTTATTAAAGCTTCTCTGGACGATATTAACTGGGCGGGTTTCTATCTTCAAAAGGGAAACGAACTGGTTCTGGGACCCTTCCAGGGACTGCCCGCGTGTTCGCGTATCGCCGGCGGGAAGGGCGTCTGCGGCAGGGCCGTTCTGGACGCCAAAATCCTCGTGGTTCCCGATGTTTCCCGCTTTCAGGGACACATACGCTGCGACACCGCTTCGGCCTCGGAAATGGTCGTTCCCCTTTTTAGGGGCGGAACGATCTTCGGCGTCCTGGACCTGGACAGCCCCCGCCTCAACCGCTTTTCCGCTCTGGAAGAAAACTGTTTCAGACAGGTTGGGGAGGAACTCAACCGCTTCCTCGATCGGATACACGGCTAGTGTTCTGTAACATCTAAACGACCGGATATAAAGAAAGCGAGAGATCTTTTCAGGCTTTGTTTCTCCTTCGTGCGCCTTCCGCCCTTATTCGACTTCTTCGCCCTTGCGGTTAATTTTAAAGTTTTAGATGTTACAACCTGCCAAGGCCGTTACCTCAGCGCCTGATCAAAATCGGCCGTCAGATCTTCCGCCGATTCAAGCCCCACCGAAATGCGGACAAGATTGTCGCTAATGCCCATGCGTTCCCGTTCGGCGGCGGGCATGTTGATGTGGCTCATCTTTACCGGGTAGGAGGCGATGGTTTCAACGCCTCCAAGGCTGGGGGCCGCCGTAGCAAGCCTGACCTTTTTATAGAAGCCCAGAGCCTGTTCGGTAGTTTTTGTTTTAAAAGAAAGCATCGCCCCTCCGCCCGACGCCTGGGCCAGGTGTATGTCCCGCCCTGGATGTCCCGGAAGGAGAGGATAATTTACGGCGGTGATGTCTTCGCGGGCGGCGAGCCATTCCGCCAGTTTTCCGGCCGTGGCCTGCTGCATGTCCATACGCGCCTTGAGGGTCTTGATCCCCCGCATCACGAGCCACGCGTCCCAGGGGCCGGGCACCGCGCCAAAGCTGTTCTGAATCTGGTAAAGCTGCCGGCCCAGTTCTTCGGTGGCGGTAACGGCAAGGCCGGAAATAACATCGCAGTGGCCGCCGAGGAATTTGGTGGCCGAGTGAACCACGATGTCCGCGCCGAGCTTGAGGGGCTGCTGCAGGTAGGGCGTCATAAAGGTATTGTCCACAATGGACAGGAGCCCCCTCTCTTTGGCGGCGGCGATACACGAGGAAAGATCGGTAATCTTGAGCAGGGGGTTTGAGGGGCTTTCGAGGTACAGCGCCCTGGTGTTGGGCCGTATCGCCTTCAGAATATTCTGTGGATCCGAAGTATCCACCGCCGTCATCTCCAGTCCCCAGCGCCGGTAAAATGTTTCGAGGATGTACCTGCTGCCGCCGTACACATCTTCGGCAATTACCACATGGTCCCCCGCCGCGAGCAGCCCGAGCACCGAGGAAATCGCCGACATGCCGCTGGCAAAGGCATAGCCCTTCGCGCCCCCCTCCAAAGACGCGATGGTTTCTTCGAGCGCCTTGCGTGTGGGATTCCCCCCGCGCGAATAATCGAATTCCTGCATCTCGGTGATCACCTTCCGGTAAAAAGTGGAAGTTTGATACACCGTCACCCCCAGCGCGCCGGTAAGCGGGTCCATATCATGACCGTTGTGAATGAGCAAAGTTCCCTTGTCCATGCTGCCGTCCTTTTGTTTGAAAAGTTTTTATACCGCCATCATATACTTTATGCTTTTGCTCCGGCTATAACTTTGAAGAAAGCCGCCGCAGGCCGGCCTCGGCCAGAGCCGCGAGCAGTTCCGCCGCCGTTCCGAGGGGGGCGGGGTTTGCGATGAAGCCCGGATGATGGGCCCCCTGGGGGCTTCCCACGCCGATGGTCCAGAACACGCCGGGAATGCTCCGCTGGTACAGGGCAAAGTCCTCGCCGCCCATGCCCGGCGTCGCGGGCACAACTTTGAGCCCCAGGCTTCGGGCCGTTTCGGCGGCGAATTCGGTAAGGGCTGTATCGTTATTGGTAGCGGGGGTGATCAGATCCCGGGAAAAGTCAAGCTTCACCCCGTATGCGTCGGCAATACCGCGGCAAATCCGTTTCAGCCCCCGTTCTACGGCCATGAGTTTTTCGTCCCCAAAGGCGCGGAAGGTCCCCTCGAGCAGGGCCGTTTCAGGGATCACGTTCCAGGTATTGCCCGCCTCTATATGGGTAAAACTCACAACCGCCTGATCAAAGGGGCTTGTGCTGCGGCTGACAATGGTCTGGGCGGCGCTTACCAGTTGGGCCGCCGCCGTGATGGGGTCACGGGACTGGTGGGGATACGCGCCGTGGGCGCCCTTGCCGGTAATCGTTATTTTGAAGGCCCCCACCGCGGCGTGGGTCGCGCCGGGGCTGAGCCCGATAAGAGCCGGCTCCAGTTCCGGCGCGGTGTGGAGGCCGTAGATTTCGGCGGCGCCGTCCAGGACCCCCGACTCCATCACCTGGCGGGCGCCGCCTCCCCCTTCTTCGGCGGGTTGAAAGAGCAGCAGCGCCGAGCCTTCAAGAACATCCCGCCTTTCCCTGAGCAGCAGAGCCGCCCCCAGCAGGGCGCTCAGGTGGAAGTCGTGGCCGCAGGCGTGCATAAAGCCGGGGTTTTCGGAAGCGTAGTCCAGCCCCGACTCTTCACTGATCGGCAGGGCGTCGATGTCGCAGCGCAGGGCGATGAGCGGCGCCGCTTTCTTTCCCCGTATCACGGCGGCAAGTCCGGTCTTGAGCCCCGAGTTGAGGACCTCCACGCCCGCCTCTTCCAGTATACGCCGGATTCGCCCGCTCGTTTCCACTTCCCCGTTGCCCGGCTCGGGATGCCGGTGGAACCACTTAAAATGCCCTTCCAGCGTTTGCTGTAATTCCCCCCTGTCCATAGCGCCCCCTTTACTAATTCCCAATAATTATATATTATTCCCATAGTTTTTATAAGGTATGGCGGTTCAAACGGTAAAGAAGTCCGAAACGGGATTGTTTGTATTCTTGCGCGAAACAATCCCCCGCTGCAAGGGGCGCGGGAACGTTCCCCTGCAATTTGAAACTGCCGGGGAATTCCGCTTGTAATTGATTGTCAGGCACGCCTGACAATCAGAATCTGTGGGAGCAGGGAGTATAACGATGATTTTCCTCAGGGAAGTAACAAAAGAATATGCCGCGGTAAAGGCCCTGCGGGGAATCGATCTGACCGTACCCGACGGCTGTATCTACGGCATTATCGGTAAAAGCGGCGCCGGAAAATCCACGCTGCTGCGGATTATGAGCCTTTTGGAACGCCCCAACCGCGGGGAAGTGTTTTACGGCGCCGAGCGGGTCGATACCCTCGGCGGCAGGGAACTTCTGGGGCGGCGCAGAAAGATGGGAATGATCTTCCAGAATTTTAATCTGCTCGCTTCCCGAAACGTCGCGGGAAATATCGCCTATCCGCTGGAAATAGCCGGCTTCCACAAAAAGCGGATTTCCGAACGGGTGGATGAACTTTTGGAACTGGTCGGTATACAGGATAAGCGCAGGGTCCGCCTTCGGGAACTTTCGGGGGGACAGAAACAGCGGGTAGCCATAGCGCGGGCGCTGGCGGCAGACCCCGAGGTTCTGTTCTGCGACGAGGCTACCAGTTCCCTGGACCCCCAAACCACGCGGGCCATACTTGCCCTTATCAGGGAACTGCACGACAAGCTGAAGATCACCGTCGTGCTCATTACCCACCAGATGGGGGTTATCAGGGAAATCTGCGAAGAGGTGGCGGTACTGGAAGAAGGAAGTATTGTGGAACGGGGTACGGTCAGATCCGTATTCGACGCGCCCAGAACCGAAGCCGCCCGGGAGCTGGTCTATGCCTGACAAATTTTGGGAAGTCCTCTCCATGCTCCCCCAGGCAACCCGGGAAACAGTCTACATGACGGCGCTGTCTACTTTTTTTGCCTGCCTTTTGGGTTTTCCCCTGGGCGCCTATTTGTACAGCTGCTCCCCCGCGGGACTCGCTCCACGGAATTTGCTCTACAATACGCTTTCCCGTGTTGTGAACCTTTTCCGTTCCCTTCCTTTCATCATTCTGATGATACTGCTTATCCCGCTGTCCCGTCTTGTTATCGGGACCAGCATAGGACCCACGGCGGTGATCCTGCCGCTGTCCATAGCGGCCGCGCCCTTTGTGGCACGGATCGCCGAGGCGGCCCTCTCCGGGGTGGATCAGGGGGTGCTTACCGCCGCCCGCGCCATGGGGTCGACCAACTTCCAGATTATCCGCAAGGTGCTTATCCCCGAAACTCTGCCCGCCCTTGTTTCAGGGCTGGCCCTGACCATCATCAATCTGATAGGTTATTCCGCCATGGCGGGCGCCATAGGCGGCGGCGGATTGGGAACCCTCGCCATAAACTACGGTTATTACCGTTTCCGCATGGACGTGACCATCGGGGCGGTAATCGTGCTCCTCATCCTGGTCGAGGCGGTACAGATCGCCGGTACGCTCATAACCCGAAGCCTCCTGTCAAAGCGATAGCGTGCGGGCCGCGCGCGGTAAATCCGTCACGCCGGGACCAGCAATTCTCAGTTTAACCACGAACCTCACAAACGGACACGAACGGGTTCATCGCGCAGGGGATGATTGACGCCGTTTTTGGAAAGAATATTTAACCGCGAAGGCGAAAAAGGTAGGGAAGAACAGTGACTTTTTTTGTTCGTGGGGTTCGTGAAGTCCTATGTTATTTTGTCAAGCAGAAACCGCCATTTCCACCAACTTTTTTATTTTATAATAACGCAGCTTC
>JAITBL010000118.1 GCA_031283575.1 Treponema sp.
CTACCAGCAGTTTGCCATATAAACACCCGTGAGATTGACTTTTCTTTTGGTTTGTTCATATAATTTGTTAAATGGTTTTATAGTCATTCACAGTTTCTCCATCCTCCCCCACGCTTCCCCGCACCCGCGCCGGGTTGCCGTACACCAGCGCATAGGCCGGCACGTCGCGGGTTACTACGCTCCCCGCACCGACAAGCGCGTATTCGCCGACGGTAACGCCACAGACAATCGTCGCGTTGGCGCCGATGGAAGCGCCTTTTTTCACCACCGTTTTCCGGTATTCCTGTTTCCGCTCGATAAAGGCACGGGGGTTTATCACATTGGTAAACACACAGGAGGGGCCGCAAAAAACATCGTCTTCCAGTATTACATCGTCGTAAACCGACACATTATTTTGTATTTTTACCCCGTCCCCAATCACAGCCCGGGAACCGATGTTCACGTTTTGGCCGATGGAGCATTTTTTGCCGATCTTCGCTCCGGCCATGATATGGCAAAAATGCCATATCTTCGTGCCTTCCCCGATTTCGGCGCCTTCATCTACATAACTGGATTCATGGACAAAATAGTTCGCTTTCCGTTCATCGCCCATAAAAGTCTTTTATGCTTTCGCACACATAGCTCACTTCGTCTTCCGTCAGTTCGGGGAACATGGGCAGGGCCAGAGCTTTTCCGCACAGTTTTTCCGCCACGGGGAAATCGCCTTTCCTGTGGCCCAGGTATTCAAAACATTTCTGCAAATGCAGGGGGATGGGGTAATAGACAGAAACGCCGATTCCCTTTTCTTTCAGATAACGATCAAGGCCGTCCCGGTTTTCCGCCTGAAGGCAAAACACGTAATAAACTTCCCCGGCGTATCCTTTTATGACCGGAAGTTTCACCGCCGGAACATCCTGTAACAACTCCCGGTATTGGGCGGCGTGCTGCGCCCGTTTTTTTATGGCAGCGTCTATATGGGCAAGTTTTACCCGGAGTATCGCCGCCTGCAAGGTGTCCAGCCGGGAATTGTACCCGATATAATCGTGATG
The DNA here is from genome assembly GCA_031283575.1 of Treponema sp. Lineage (GTDB taxonomy): Bacteria > Spirochaetota > Spirochaetia > Treponematales > Breznakiellaceae > JAIRYT01. The sequence continues at coordinate 1,029 of JAITBL010000118.1, forward strand.
ATACCGTACCGATGAACCGTGCACCCGGTAACTTTTCGCTTTGGCGTACAGTTCTTCGTTATTGGTGATCAGCATGCCGCCGTCGCCGTAGCCCCCCAGGGTTTTGGTCGGGAAAAACGAAAAGACCCCAAAGTCGCCGATGACGCCCGAATGGACATATCCGCCCTTATACCGGCTTTTCATGCCGAAGGCTTCCGCCGCGTCTTCCAGCACCGTAAGCCGGTGTTTCTCCGCCAGGCCCATACAGGCCGTCATGTCCGCGGGCTGCAAAAAAAGATGCACCGGAATAATGCCTTTGGTGTTTTTGGTGATCCTCTTTTCCGCGTCCCCCATGTCCATGCAGAAGGTGTCTTCGTCCACATCGCAGAACACCGGCCTGCCGCCCAGGCGGGCGATACAGGACGCGGACGCAAAGAAGGTGAAGGCCGGCGTTATCACTTCGGCGCCGTTCCCATACCCCAGAATGTCGGAGGCTATCACGAGGGCGTCGCTGCCGTTCGCCACCCCCGCTACGTATTTTGCGCCGGTGTACGCCTTGACGGCTTCTTCGAAGTCTCCAGCCTGTTTCCCTAAAATAAACGCGCCGGAGGCTATCACCGAGGCTATGGCTTCGTCAAATTCCGTTTTATAACCGGCGTATTCCCTCGTTGCGTCATAAAACGGTACTTTCATTCTGCAAAGACTCCTTTCATTTCCATGGTTGAAAAATCACAGGGCAAATCAACGGGTTTTCCGGTCTTCTGGGATTTATAAATAGCCAGGATTATTTCCAGGGCTTTTTTGCCTTTTTCACCGGAAACGAGGGGTTCACGGCCCGTATCCAGGGCTGCTACAAAATCCTTAAAAAGCGCCTCATGTCCAAACCCATAAACCGTGGGAGGATCCTTCTCGTTTGAGTTAAAGACCCTATCTTCCGTATCACCCACTATGCAGGCATCGGCGAAACGCCATGTTTCCGGTTTGTTCACCGCTAAACCTCCGATAACTACGCTGCCTTTTTCCCCAAAGACGGAAAGGGTTTCATTCAAATTCGTTGGATAAATATCGGCGCTTCCTTCTATGATTCCAACAGCGCCGTTTTTGAACTCCACAATGGCCGCGCCAAAGTCCTCCGCTTCGATGGGGCGCAGGAAACGCCGGGTCTGGGCCTGCACCCGCGTTGCGTCTTCCCCCAGCGTCCATTGGAGCAGATCAATGCCGTGGGTGCACTGGTTCATCAGAGTTCCGCCGTCCTGCGCCCAAGTCCCCCGCCAGGGGGCTTCGGCGTAGTAGGCTTCGTTCCGGTTCCAGCGGATCTGGACCATGCCATGCAGCACCCGGCCAAAGCGGCCCGCTTCAAGGGCGGCCCGCAGTTTTTGCACCGGCGCGTTAAATCGGTTCTGGAAGCAGACCGCCAGTTTTTTGCCTGCCCTCCGCGCCGCTTCGTTCATGGTGTCCGCGTCCCGTGTCGAAAGCGCCATGGGCTTTTCACAGATGACGTGGCAACCGGCGTTGAGACAGTCAATGGCTATGTCTTTGTGCTTTCCCGATTCGGTCGCGATAGTGACAATGTCAGGCGGCGATTCGGCAAGCATCTGTTTATAATCCGCATAGACCGCAAGCCCGGCGCCGGGCAGAGAAGCCCGGTACTCCTTCGCTTTTTCCTCTGCCCGGCTCAGGACGGGATCGCAGGCCGCTGTCAGAATCATCTTGTCCGCGTTTTTGACAAAAGCCTCAATGTGCTTAAAGCTGATCCGTCCGCAACCGATAAGCGCTGTTGTATGTTTCATTGGTTTATTTATGTTTCGCTAATGTTCTTTTGTGCCCACGGGATTGCCGTGCACAAAAGGCAGGAACTTGCCGTTTTTCCACTCGCTTTCACCGCCGATACGGTCCTGGGCTTTCAGCGTCCCAAAAGAAGTTCCCTGCGATATCATGCAAGCCAAACTGAAAAGCAAATGTCCCGCCGGCATATTGGGGAATTAAACTTTTCCCTCCGCCGCAAAAGTTCCGCGACAGAGGGAAACTTCTTCTTTAACTTGTTGACAGAGGTCTATTTTTTTACGGCGATATGCCTATTACAGAAAAACAACCCTCTTGCAACGCCGGCCATACAGCTTCGATATTGCTGCCAATATATATTTGTCCGTCTGACATAATAATCAACGCACCGGCACCGGCAGGCTTATAATCATTCACAATGCTTCCCAAGCGTGCAAGGTGATTCTCGGTCCATTGACCACAAGTTGCGAGAAGACAAAAGCCTGCCACCTTCGACGTGTAGGCTCTTTGTTTGATTATATCGCTTTCAAAGCGGGAAAGGGCATCGCCTATCGGATCGGGCCGCTGTGGAATCTGACACTTTAGTTCTATATAGGTAGGGTCCCTTCCGCCACCGTACTCAACGTAAAAATCACAGCGGGCTGCGTGGTCCGGATAGGCCATTTCTCTGATTATTTGGGTCGGCGGAACGAGTGTAGCACAAAGGTGCATCGCCAACTCGACCTGAAACCAAACCTCCCAGCCGCCGACAATATTGTCAGCTATTGCCAGCTTAACGGCTTTTTCAAAATTATATGTTCGAAGACCTTCTAAAAATTGCTGCATTCTCATTTAACTTTCCTTACTGGAAATTTCAGCTGCGACAATGGAAGGCGAATCCACCTTCCATTGTCGCAGACAGAAACAAGCTCTGGCTTAATAAACCAGGGCAGGGGTCTGAAGCTGAACGTGCTCCGCCTTGCCGTTAGACGCCGCAACAAAGCATCCTTGTTCGGAATCGTATTCCAGGCTGTTTTCGGTAACGGAGCCCGCAAATACGACCTTGGTGGTCTTGCTCATCACATTGGTAATAACCGTGCCGGAGGCATAGAGGCTTTGAAGCCACACATAGACCGTTGTACGGGGCGTAAATGTGACTCTCATCTGCGAA
>JAITBL010000184.1 GCA_031283575.1 Treponema sp.
CCGACCGCGTAGACGGCGCCGGCGCCAAGGGCGGCAAGGCCGCAGAGAACCGATCCCGCCGCGCCGGCATAGAGCCGTTTTCCCACGACCTGATAGGCGGTAAGTCCCGTCTCCACCGACTCTTCGTCAAGGCTCCGGTCAATTTCAAGCCATTTGTCCAGAAAAAGATCGCCGGCGACGGCAATGCGCAGGCGCGGAAGTTTTTCCAGAATGGCTTCAAGTTTTTCCCCGCCCAGGGGAAATTCGCCGCGTTGTAATTTTGGCATGCTTGCCCCGGAATTATTCCAGAATTTCAGGATGTCCCCTGAAGTAACAGACAATCATATGAAGAAAGATGAGATGACTGTCTTCTATCTGTTCGTAGGTTTTAAGCGGGGCCAGCAGCAAAGAATCGGCCATGGTTTTAATTTTACCGCCGTCAAAACCGGCAAGGACAACAAGCTTTGCGTCCCTTGTTTTTGCAAACTCGCAGGCCTTGACAATATTGGGCGAATTACCCGAAGCGCTCACCGCGATCAGGACATCGCCGTTGTTCATCAGATTCGCAAGCTGAAAACTAAACGTTTCCTCAAAGGCAATGTCGTTGGCAATGGCGCTGATCTTTTCGATATTGTCGGATACCGAAATGATACGGAAGCGCCGCTTCCCGCTTTTCCAGGGCACGGCGTTCTTTCCAAAATCACAGACAAAGTGATTTGCCGTGCCGGCGCTTCCTCCGTTGCCGGCGATAAAAATCTGCCTGTCCTTTTTATAGGCCTCCGCCAAAATACCGATGGCTTTTTCAAACTCGCGCTCATCAAAATTCCGCATACAACCGGCAAGTTCCGATGTGTAGCTGTCCAAAAAATTCTTCATCCTGTTTTTCCCCCTCCTGTCATCTGTCCCTGCCGGGAAAGAGATAAAGCATCAATTGTTCCGTTCCGGTAAAATCGGGAATAATGATGTCCGCTCCCGATGATGCAAGCCGGTTCCGTTTCCACCGGTCAATACCGGTACGGCGCTTTTCATCGGTGGCGACCCCGCAGGCAAAACCGCCGACACTTTTTATGTTTTCGATTTCCACGTAGCCGTCGCCAAAACCGATCAGTTCTTCGCCGTGCAGATTATTTTCGGCGATGATGCGGTCGATCACGATTTTTTTGGAAAAATTTTTATAGTCGTCCCGCGCGCCGTAGATTCCCGCGAAGTATTTGTCCATGCCAAGAAGGGCCGCTTCTTCAAGGACATATGCTTCGTCGGTACCGCTGGCAAGGTACATGCTGATGTCCCGCGCCTTAAGCGCTTCGAGAATCCCGAAGCTTCCGCTTACCGCATGGCGCTCCGCCGTCTCCGGTTTTGAACGAAGTTCCGCCTTGCGCTCCGCGATATGCGCCGATAAACGGCGGTGGTATTCCGCCTTGTAGGCAAGGGGTTCCCGCGCCTTTCCGCCGAGTTTTTCGATACGCCGCGCCAGTTCAATGCACTGGTAGATGGTCTGCTTTCCCGTGTTCATATAGATAAAATCACGGGCTTCGGCTTCCAGACAGGCGCGGTCTATGCGCGCGGCCCCCGGGCAGGCGGACATTTCTTCGGCAAAGTAGGGAATCATGATCGCCTGCCAGCCTTCGCGGATTAAACTTACCGTACCGTCAAAATCAAAAATCGCGAAACGAAAGCCGCCGCGCCGGTAAGCGCCGTTTATTTCCTCTATTGCCCATGTCGAGGTTTCGCTCCCGCACGATCCACATTCGTTCACTGGTTAAGCGTCTCTTCGCGGTCGGCGAGGGTAACGGTAAGTTTGACGGTACGGCCGCCCCGAAGGACTTCCGTTTCAACCGCTTCGCCGGGCCGGTTGTCCTCGAGCGCCGAATACAAATCGGCAAGCGTCGCGACCGTCATGCCGTCAACTTTGGTCAGAATGTCGCCGCCCAGATAGATGACGCTGGAACCGTAGCGCACCGGCTCCGAGCCCTGCCGCAGTCCCGCCTTTTCGGCAAAACCGTTCCGTCTGGTCCGCGAAACAAGAAGCCCTTCGCCCACGGGAAGTTTGGCGTACTGTACCAGGGCGGGGAAAAGCTGTACCACGGTGGCGTCGATCCAGCCCCGCCGCACCTTGCCGTGTTCGATCAATTCAGCGACTACCCGCTTGGCGGTGTTCACCGGTACGGCGAAACCGATTCCCACCGATCCGCCCGAAGGCGAATAAATCATGGTGTTGATGCCTATCATCCGTCCCTGCGAATCGAGGAGCGGGCCGCCGGAATTTCCAGGGTTGATGGAAGCGTCGGTTTGTATCATGTCGCGGACAATGTTCTGCCGCGAAATCTGAATGGGCCGCCCCAGGCCGGAGACAATTCCCACGGTAAGGGTCCGCTCCAGGGCAAAAGGATTTCCGATGGCAAGCACTTTTTGTCCGACCCGCAATCCGGTCGAATCGCCAAAGGGTATGGTCTTGAGGTTAACGCCGCGGGACGGGGTAAACTTGAGAACGGCAAGGTCGTTTTCGGGATCGACGCCGGTTACGGTTCCTTCAAACTGCGCGCCGTCGGAAAGGTTGATGTAAACCTTGTAGGCGTTTTCGATAACGTGATAATTGGTAAGTACAAATCCCCGCGTGTCGATGATCGATCCCGAACCGCTTCCCCCGTTTTGCGGCACCGGTTCAAGGAACCAGTTGATCCCGACAATCTCCGTCGTGATGTTTACCACCGCGTCGTTGTATTGCTCGTAGACGGCGATGTTTTCCCGTTCGTCGGCGCTGTAGGGCATAAGGTCCGCGGTACGCAGCGCGCCGGGATTGATCCCGTCGGGACTGCCCGACTGCTGAAGCAGGGGGAACATTTCGCCTTCCTCCGGGGACGAAGACGCCGTATCATACGCGTCCGCGCGGTTCCCTTTTAAAAGCGGCGGCCCAAAGAAAAAGCCCAAAACCAAAAGGCCGGCAATAACAATGCTGATAAACGCAAAAAAGAATACCTGTCCCCGGCTGTATAACTTCATCCTGATCCTCCTGGCGGCCCGCGCGTGTTTCGGATAATCGTATCCTGTTTTGAAACCGGCCAAGTACTACCTTATACGTCAAGTTTAGAAGAAAAAAATTATTTGGGATAGGGGATCAAATCATCGTGTTTTTTCACGGCCGTAATTTCATCTTTCATGCCTTTCATTCAAGCGGTACAATTGCCGTACTCCGTCATTTTTACCCAAACATTTCAATTGACTAATGCCCGCGCTTTATAGTAGTATAATCTTATGATAAAGCTTCGCCGTGTTCTTCCCTTTTTTTTGGCGGCGCTCCTCGTGTGGACGGGGTGCGCGTCGACGGTTAAAAAAGTTAAACCGGCGCCGGACAATGTTTACTATGTCAGGGCCGGCGGGAGCGATCGTAACGACGGGCTTTCGGAAAGTACGCCGTTTCGTTCACTTTTTAAGGCCCTCGCGGCCGCTTCCGCGGTAAGGGCGCAGACAGTTGTCGTCATCGGCACGCTCGATCTGCAAAGTGAACAAACCTCGAACGATGAGCGGGTCTTTATTCTCCAGGGCGGCGGCAGGGATCTGGTGATCACCATTACGGGAAAAGCCGGCGCGGGCGGGGACGAAAGGGCCGTGCTCAGCGCCGAAGGTACGGGACGGCGGGTCGCCCTGATTCGGGGTGAAACAAATCTTCGTTTTGAAAACATTGAAATCTCCGGCGGCTCAAGCGAATTACAGGGCGGGGGCCTCGTGATAGGGCAGGGTTCCATCGTTACCCTTGGTCCGGGCGCGACGCTGCGAAACAATAAAGCGTCCGGCGGCGGCGGGGGCGTTGTTGTTATTCCGGGCGGCAGGCTTTTTATTTCGGGCGCCGTCATTGCGGAAAACAGCTCCGAAGCGGTGGGCGGCGGTATAGCCGGCGCGGGGGAAATGATCGTAATGGATTCCGGTGAAGTGCGCGATAACACCGCCCCCGCGGGCGGCGGTATCGCCGTCTTTGACGGCTGCGTCTTTACCCTTAAGGGCGGTTCGATAGTCTTCAACAGGGCCGGATTGTTCGGGGGCGGCGTGGCGATCCAGAACGGCAGCGCCGATATACGGGGCGGCCTTGTCGGCGATAACCAGTCGGCCCTTTCCGGCGGCGGCATTGGTATAATGAACAAGGCGTCCCTGATCCAGTCGGGCGGCGAGATACGGCGCAACACGGCGGGGGAACACGGCGGCGGCATTGCCGGTGACGACTCCAGCGCCATCTCGCTGACGGGCGGAATTATCGCCGCCAACAGGGCCGCGCAGAACGGCGGCGGCGTTTTTACCGCCAGCGCTTTCTCCAAGGGAAAGGGCGCCGTTATCACGGGATCGGGCGCGGACGCCAACAACGCCGCCGCGGGCAGGGCGCTTTACCTGTACCGCGAAGCGCCCCAATTTATCGACGACAATATCGGCGAAGAAATTGTGATGGAAAACGCGGACGTGATTGAAAGCGCGAATAGAGCCGCGACGGGTGAGGACGCAAAAACCGCGCTTGATGAAACCGTGACTGATGAAACCACAAGCGCTGAAGATACGGAAAGCGTACCGGTTGAAACCGTGACCGGCGAAACCGCGACTGACGAAACCGATGAAACCGCGCTTGATGAAACTGACGAAACTGACGAAACCGTGATTGAGACCGGCGCGGGCGAGATTCACGTTGGTTCTCCGGACGGAGAGGGCGATGAATTATCCGAGTGATATTGAGGCAAAGGATCTGATCCTCGATATTGGCAGGCGTATGTACGGCAAGGGCTATGTGGCCGCCAATGACGGCAATATTTCCTGCAAGGTTTCGGACGATGCGATCTGGGCGACGCCGACCGGCGTTTCCAAGGGTTTTATGAAATCCCAGGATCTGGTCAAACTTACGCTTGACGGCAAGACGCTCCAAAAAGGCCGGTTCGAAGTCTCTTCCGAAATTAAAATGCATATCCGCGTGTACCGCGAAAACGAAAACGCCGGCGGCGTCTGCCACGCGCATCCGCCGGTCGCCACTTCTTACGCCATTGCGGGCATCAGCCTTGACAAGGCGATTTATCCGGAAGCGCTGGTAAATCTGGGCGTTGTTCCCTGCGTGCATTTTGAGCTTCCCGGTTCCCAGGGCATTCCCGACTCAATAGCTCCTTACTGCAAAGATTACAACGCCCTGCTTCTGGCCAATCACGGCGCTCTTGCCTGGGGGCAAAGCGCCATCGATTCCTGGTACCGGCTTGAGTCGGTGGAACACTACGCCACGATACTTATGTATACGGGAAACGTCATCGGCAAAGCCAATGTGTTAAGCTGCGATCAGGTACAGGCCCTTGTCAAGATCAGGCAAAAGCTGGGAATAACTTCCGGCGGCCTTCCGCCCTGCTGTGCGGCGGAGGCAGCCAACCTGCGGGATACGGGGGGAGCGCCCGCGGCCGCTTCCGTCAATTTTGGCCCCGCCGAAATCGAAACCATTGTGCGGGAAGTCCTTGACAGGCTGGGGATACGATGAGCGCTTTTACGGGGAAAAGCTGCCCTCGACAGGTACGCGGACCAGATTGATCAGGGCGTTGGGGTGGCGGCCGATAAAACCGTTAATGGCCGTTTCTTCGGCGCTTTCAAAGACGGCGATTTGAAAAACGCCGTTTGCGGAAAAGTAGGGAACGAGCACGGCGATATGGTAGTGGCGGCGCATTCGGGGGACGGAGCCCTCTTCGCTTACCGAAGCCAGATAGATGACGTTGGGTTCGTCCACCGCCAGGGTATAAAGCAGGGCCCGTAATCCCTCGGGACTGAATCCGGCGCCCGAAAGATAAGCGGGATAATTGCGGATGACGGCGCCTCCCCTTTCGCGATCGATGGTAGAGGCAAAGCGGCCGGTTCGTACTTCCACTTCTTCCAGCGTGGACGCCGTATTTCCGCGCAAAACCCTCGCCGCTTCCAGGGCCAGGTTGCGGGTCCAGTCAAGGCCGAAGAGGGGGTCCTGGCCCGAAAAATTTTCGGTCAGGGAAGAGGTGCGGCCGGCGGCCGGCGCTTTAAGGGGCGTTATCGCCAGACGCCTGCCGGTAACGGGCCGCAGAATGCCGTCGACAATCCATTTGGCAAAGCCGGAACAGTTCAGCCCCGCCGCAGGGCCCTGGGGTTCAAGACTTTCGATAAACACATAGTTCCCGTTTTCATCAACGGCCCCGTCGTCCCTGAATTCCAGCGCCCCCAGACCGCCGCGTACTTTGCTGACAAAACTCCGGCTGTCGGCGTAGCGGGCGCTGTCGATGTCAAAATAGCGCAGGGGAAGCTGATCCCCCGCGGCGCGGAACACTTCGCTCAGGGGCATGGTGAGCAGCCGCTCGAAAGGAATGCCCAGGGCCAGCCCCCTGACGAGGTAGGCCTCCTGAATCACCATGTCCAGCCGGCATTTGTCGCCGCTGAGGGGCTGCAGCTGCAAATACGCTGTCGGATCGCTGCGCGGAAAGATCCTCAGGCGCAGCGCGTCCCCCGAATCGAGCGCGCGGAAATACACCCAGGAGCCCTGGGCCCAGCCGGGATAGGCGCCGTTGTACTCCCTGGCGAATACCACCATAAACTCGTTGCCGCGGCTTTCACCGCGCACCTGGACCCTGCCCCCCGCGCTCAGGGTATGCATCGAAGGGTTGTTCCTGCGGACCGTCTGCGGGCTGCCGGTAAGCCAGCGCTCTTTAAGTTCAAGGCGCAGGGAAGTATCGTCGGGAATCGCCCCGATCGCTACATCCGCGGCGTAGATCTGCCGATAAGCAAAAAGCAGTATTCCCAGGGTGAAACATTTTGGTATACTATGTTTAAGTAACATCGTTATTATTATATCGGCATTATGCCCTGAGGAGAAAGAGTATGAAGACAGTAATGGTTGTAGATGATTCCCGAATCATGCGTAATATCGTAAAGAATACCTTTACGGAATTAAAAATCCCCTGTCAGTTTGTCGAGGCGGCCAACGGAAGAGAGGCCCTGTCCCTGCTGCAAAGCCAGACCATCCATCTGGTACTGCTTGACTGGAACATGCCCGAGCTTTCGGGCCTGGACTTTCTTAAACAGGTGCGGGCCATGGAGCAGTACAAGAATCTGCCCATCATCATGGTTACCAGTGAATCCGCCAAGTATAACGTGATCGAGGCTCTCAAGAACGGCGCCACCGATTACATCATCAAACCGGTAAACGAAAAGATATTTACCGAAAAGCTTTCAAAGATCACTTTCTAAGGAGGATACGTCATGGAAAAATACATTCAGCCTTTTATTGATGTCTGCCAAAACGTGTTTAAGCAGTTTGTGGGTGTGGATCTTACCCCGGGCCGGCCCTTCTTTGTCGAGGCCGCGGCGGCCAACGAGTGGGATATTTCTTCGGTCATCGGACTAACCGGTGAAGCCAGGGGCGCCGTGGTGATTTCCATGAAGACGCCCTTTGCCCTGCGTCTTACCGAAATGCTTACCGAGGCCAAACACAGCTCCATTGATGACGATGTGGTAGACGCTATCGGCGAAATCGTCAACATCATCGCCGGCAATGTCAAAAAGAATCTTGAGGAAGCCTTCCGCCTGGTTATCAGTCTTCCCACCATCATTGAGGGGCAGGGCCACCAGATTAAGTGGCCCAACGCCCAGGCGAGGATTATCTGTGTGCCTTTCGATTCCGCCGATGGCGATACTTTTTGTCTTTCGGTAGCCATTGAATCAACCAAGGGAGCGTAAATATGGCCTCACGCGGCGACGTACTTCTCCGGTTTCTTTCCAGTAACCAGTTTGAAAACCCCCGCGACGAGGCGGTTGTAGATGACATGGTCCGCTATGTCATCTACAACGCGGCGCTTATACTGGGCGCCAGTTTCGTCATCATCTTCGGGATCACCGTGATATTCGGGGGAAACGTCGTGCGGGGTACACTCGACCTGGCGCTGGGCGGCATGTGCGTACTTTTTATTTTTCTTCTGCGTACCAAAGTGCCCTTTGTCGTTTCCGCGGTTATTCCGCTGGCCAGCTTCGGCGCCCTCTGCGTGGTTCTGGTAGCTTCTGGCGGTGAACGCGGTTTCGCGGGTCTCTGGATATACTCGTTTCCCATTCTCGTTATCTTTATCACCGGTCTTTCTGTCGGAACGATACTGATCGGCTTTGTCCTGGCGGCCCTTATGGTTGTTACACTCATACCGGGGCTTGCCGGATTCTCTTACACCCTGTCCATTGCCTTCCGTTACATCTGTGTTTATCTGCTGGTGGTAGTTCTTACCATTGTGTACGAACAGATCCGTGTTATGAAGGATCGCTGGAGCAAGCAGCTCACCGTGCGGCTCAAGGTCGAGCGCGATCTCATCAACGCGATGAAAGACAACCTCAAGACGGGTTTGTTTTTGATGGATAAAGACTTTATCATTCAGGGATCGTACTCAAAACCGCTGGAAGAAATTCTGGGCACCGACGAGATAGAGGGGAAAAGGTTTACCGATCTGTTGTCCGCCTCGATTAAGGCCAAGGAGCGGGATACCCTCGAAGATTACTTTAACATGGTGATCAACCGTTCGTTCGACGTCTCCATGCTCGAAGAGATTAATCCCATCAGCGAATTTTCCTATCTGGACGAAATAAGCCAAAAGTTAAAAACACTCCGCACCAGTTTTGCCGCGGTGGATCAGGGCAGCGGGATCTTTTTTGTGCTGGGTACGGTAGAAGACGTTACCGCCGCCAGGGAATTGCAAAAACAGCTGGAAGAAGAATCGGCCAAACGCGAAGAAGAAATGCGCGCCCTCTTTCAGGTGATCCAGGTGGAACCGAGAGTCTTTGGCGATTTTATTGAGGATACCGAATACGAGTTTAACCGGATTAACGAGACCCTCAAGAACCGCAGCATTTCCGCCCGGGACGCCATGGTCGAAATTTACCAGTCGGTGCACGCGATTAAATCCAACGCGCTGATTCTGGGCCTGGAAAATTTTAGCGCCAAACTCCACGAGCTTGAAAACTCGATCCGTACCTACCGCGATCAGATAGACATTTCCTTTGAGGATGTGCTCCACGTCACCGTAGAACTGGAACGGATCATGAAGGAAAAGGACAAGTTCCGCGATACCATTGCCAAAATCGAAGCCTTTAAGGTAAGCGCCGGAAGCAACCGCCGCCAGGACCGCCATGTGCTTATCGAAACCCTTACGAGGGCCTGCGAAAAAGCGGCGACTGCCCAGGAAAAGAAGGTGCAATTTATCGTGGAGGAACTGGACGGCTCAATACTGGAAACGGGCCCGCGGCGGGTTATCAAGGAAGTGCTTACCCAGCTGGTGCGAAACGCCGTTTACCACGGCATCGAAACGCCCGAGGAACGCAAAAAACAGGGTAAAGATCCGGAGGGCAAGGTGCGGCTTGTTATTAAGAACGAAACCGGCCGCATTCATCTTAAGCTGAGTGACGACGGCAAGGGGCTTAATTTCCAGAAAATTAAAGAGAAGGCGCTAAAGCAGCATCTTTTTAAAAACCCTTCCGACGCCGAAAACCCCAATCAGCTTTTGCAGGTAATTTTTGCGCCGGGCTTCAGCACCGCCGAAATCGCCGATGTTCACGCCGGCCGGGGAATAGGACTTAACCTCGTCAAAGAGCGGCTCAAGGATCTGCGCGGCTCCATCAAGATTTCATTTGAGCCCGGCAAAGGCACCACCTTTAATCTTTATATTCCGATTAAAGAAGAAAGCGTTCTGGCGGGACCACCTGTCCTCGACAAAGCGTCATAGGAGCGGTTGAATGGAAATCGATAAAGTCGGACAATTTGAACGCCATAAAAAATCGCTTGTTGTCATGGCCTCGCTGTTTTTTGGCTTTTTCTTTGCGGCGATCTTTGGCGTCTTTATTCTTACTTCGGTAATGCAGGTCAACACCCTTACCTACTATGTCTGTTCAAGGGTCGGGCTTCCGACCCTTGAACAGGCCATGGCAATCGTGGAGCCCGCTCCCTTTCAGAAACTGGCCGAATCGCTTGATGAAAGCGATCCCTATTACGAAGAGGCGCGGCTTAAGCTTCTGGAACTCAAAAAACGTACCGGCGCGCGCTATATTTATACGATGGCGCCCAAAGAAGGTTCGGTGTTTCGTTACATCATAGACGGCTCCGTGGAAAAAACGGCCCCCGACTTTTCCCTGCTGGGCGATGAAGAGGATATTGGTGAATGGGACAGCGCGGCGCTCGCCGCGTACCAAAGCGGAAGCATCCAAATCGGAATCCTCGATCAGTCCGAGATATGGGGCGCCACCCTTTCGGTCTACGGGCCGATCATCGAACAGGGAGAAACCATCGGCATTGTCGGCATTGATCTGGAAGCTGAAAGCATTAACCAGTGGATCAGGACCCAGGTGTTTTGGCAGGGAGTTGTCGTTATCGCGGTTGTCCTGCTGGGCATGGTGTTTTACATCCTCCTGAGAATATACGCCGGTAAATTTTCCCTGCCTGGTTGACGGGGCGTCGCCGTTCTGCGGGAAAATTATTTAACGGTGGGGTTTGCCGTCATGCGATCTGAATGTAACATTTCTGAACCACACCGCTCTGAACCGTACCGCAAATGAAGACTATACTCTGTTACGGCGATTCCAATACCTGGGGTTACAATCCCCGCGGCGGACGTTACGATCACCATACCCGCTGGCCCATGGTGATGGCCTCGCTTCTCAACGGCGCGGACGCCGGCAGTTTCGCCATGGGCGTCGACAGTTCCGCCATAGGCGTCGACAGTTCCGCCACAGGCGGAACCAGGTTTTGGGTGGTGGAGGAAGGTCTTAACGGCCGGACGAGCTGCCTGGAAGATCCTATTGAGGGCGACCGGAACGGACTGCGCCAGCTTGTCCCGATTTTACGGAGTCACCGGCCGCTGGATATGGTGATCCTTATGCTGGGAACGAACGACCTAAAAAACCGTTTTTATCCCAGCGCCT
>JAITBL010000190.1 GCA_031283575.1 Treponema sp.
TTTTCCACTGGCTTCGGAGTTTCTCAGTCTTAAATCCTTATGTAATAAGGATTTAAGACTTACGAAACATCCTGCATTCAAGGAAGCTGTTCCAAAAACTGAAGTTTTGGAACAGCCTCTAATACCTTCACATATTTTGTTGGTTTGAAACCGTCCCAGAGCTTTCCCCGCAAGCGTCCCTGGCAAGGTACCCGCAGACGGAAAACACGGGCGCTTAATTAAAGCGCATATCCACGAGCGTTACGTCGTCGGCCAGCGACGCGGTGCCGACCCAGCTTTGAATCTCGCTTTCCAGCCTGTGTTTAAGGGATTTGACCGGGACGTTGTGGAGGGCTTTAACCAGTTTGGTCGTCTGCTCTTCGCCGTAACGTTCGCCGTAAATATTTTTCATGTCGGTAAGACCGTCGGAATAGGCGCAGATACGAAGCCCCCTGCTGATGGGAATGATCAAACTGTCGGATAAATCGTATTCATCCTCAATCCCCAGAGGAGGCAGGTTTGGATAGGCGATCTTGTAACTGATTTTATTTTCATCCCGGGGCACAAAAATCAACACCGGTGAGAAACCGCAGTTGTGTACGCGGATTTGATTGACGGTAAAGTCAAGGTAGAAAAGAACGGCCGTAACAAATATCCCCGGCGGGTTTACATTTTTGATAAGGGCGTTGATCCGGTGGGTCATGTTGGAGGCGTTTCCCACGTATTGGAAAAGTTCGAACGCGGCAAAACAGGCGCCCAGAGCCATCGTGGTCATCGCGCCCGAAATATTCTTGCCCGCGACGTCAAAGCAGCCGACGAGATAACGGTCCTTGTCCGCCTGGTAAACACGGTAAAAATCGCCGCCGATTTCGTGGGCCATGGCGTTAAAAAGGCACAGATCAAAACGCTTGTCCTTGACCGAGGATTTGTCAAGAAGCCAGTCCTGTATTTCGCTGGCGCGGTTCAAGTCCTGGGTACGTATGGCGTTGGTGTACTCCAGCATGCGCCTTAAACTCAGCATGCCCAGATAACTGCGCCGGTGCTGTACGACATACCAGGTGGCTTCGCTTTGTTCCTCGCTCAGCGCGGTGGTGATTACTTTGTTTATATAGGTGGTGGCGTCGAGCACTTCCGTAGCTTTGATGATGTAGGCGTCCAGATCCTTTTGCCAGAAGCGGGTCCAGGACGAACCGGCAAGCTTGTTGAGTATCGCCCGCGGTACAACGCCAAGCACTGTTCCGTCCCGCTCGACGGGCACCTCTTCCACATCGGGCTGGTCGGCAATCATTTCCAGCGCCCAGTCGACATTGGTATTGGCGTTGATCGGTTCAATACATTCGGCGATGTATCCAATCTGAAGCGGTGAAAAAAGGCGTCCGATATCCTGCGCAGTCTGAGGCATGCGTTCATCATACCAAAAAATGGACAATCTGTCCATTATGGATTATCCTTGAGGTGATGAAAGCACCCGGAATGATACAAAGACTGCTTGACGCCCTTTCAGGGGGAATCTCGAAGCTGCTCCGCCGCCCGCATGTTTTCCCGCTGTCGGACCGGCTCCTCGCCGACGCCCTGCGGCTCTGCGCCATTCCCTCTCCCACCGAACGTGAAATGGAACGGGCGATGTTCATTGCCGAGCGTCTGGGCGCCCTGTCGCTTCCCTATACGATTGACGAGGAGGGCAACATCCTGACAAGGACCGGCGCGGTACTTGGGGAAGACATCGGCGCCGAACCGCTGCTTATTTTTACCCGCCTGGGATCGGAGCGCTGGAATCCCCTGGAGAGCCTTGGCCGCCTGGATCTGGAATACGCGCGCGGGGCGGGACTGGCGGATGTGCTGGGGCCGGCCGCGCTTCTCTCGGTGGTGGAAGCCTACGCCGAGGGCCGTCTTGCGGCCGGCAGGGACATCATCTTCTTTTTCTCGGCCCTTTCGTTTGACGATCCCGAAAGCGACGCGTTTAAAACAGTCAGCGAAGGAAAACTGCGCCCCGCCGCGGCGATAGGAGTGCAGGGGTTTTCGCTGGGCGCCCTTACCAGTCACAGTCTGGGTTCCTGCCGCACCGAAATTATCGTGTCCGAAGATTCCCGCCCGGAAAATGAAAACGCCCTGGTCAACACGCTTCTTCAACTGGCCTCGCAGGTGCAGGTTGCCGCGGCGGCCTGCGCGGTTCCCGTGTACATTAACCGCATAGAAGCCCTCGGTTCCCGGGGACACACTCCCCGCGAGGGAGCGCTTGATTTGGAGCTTGAAGCGTCCGACAAGAATATGCTCGACGCGGCAATAGAGCGGATCAGGGCCATTACCGAATCGTTCGAAACGGGCTCCAGGCGGAACGAAAGCGGCGGAATCAGCGCCGCCTTCAGCATACTCTCCTCGATACCGCCCGGCGATCCGGAGCCGAGCGCGGGGCTTGTTCAAACCCTCAAAGCGTTGATGAAGGAACTGAAGATCAAAGCGGCGGAAAACGCGCGGCCCGATCCTTCGTCGTTTCTCTCGACGCTGGGAATTCCGGCAATTTCCGTGGGCATTGCCTCGGGCCGCGAAGCCCTCAATTACGACAAGGTGGAAATCGCTTCCATCGAAAAGGGCCGTATGCTCCTTGAGCGTCTGATCAGTTTGTTGGGGGCCTAGCGTGGGCGGCGATGAACTTTTAAACAAAACCTGGCACCATTCAAAATTTTCCGAAATCGGCCGGCTGGTGGAATTAAAAGAAAAACAGGGCGTTAAAATTTCCCTGGCGTTTCCCACCCTGAACGAAGAAGCCACTATCGGAAAAGAAATACTTATTATACGAACCGAGCTGGCCGATCGCTATCCGCTTATCGACGAAATTGTCGTGATCGATTCATCGTCAAAGGACAATACCCGCAAGGTGGCCGAACAATACGGCGCCCGCGTGTTCACCTCCAAAAACATTTTACCAAAATACGGAAGCTACCGCGGCAAGGGCGAAAATTTGTGGAAGAGCCTTTTTGTACTTGAAGGGGACATTATTGTCTGGGTTGACGCCGATATTTCCAACATCGCCCCCAAGTTCGTGTACGGCCTGATAGGTCCGCTGCTGGAAGATCCCGAAGCCGGTTATGTCAAAGCCTTTTACGAGCGGCCCATGCGTCTTGCCAGGGGAATCGCGCCCTCGGGCGGCGGACGGGTTACCGAGATTTTGGTGCGGCCCCTCTTCTCGCTCTTTTACCCTGAGCTTGCGCGCCTTGTGCAGCCGCTTTCGGGAGAATACGCGGGCAGGCGCGCCCTTCTGGAGCGGCTGCCTTTTTCCGTCGGTTACGGGGTTGAGCTTGGTCATTTAATCGACATTCTGGAACTGGAAGGAATCGCCGCCCTCGCCCAGGTTGATCTTGACATGCGCATCCACCGCAACCAAAGCACCGAAGCTTTGGGCCGCATGTCCTTTGGAATACTCAACACCTTTTGTTCGCGCCTGGAAAAATACGGCAAGGCAAAAATCGCCGGCGCGTTGGGCGACCGGCATATTTCGCTTGAACAAAAAAATACCGAACACCGCGTGGTCAAATCCGAAGTGTCGCCGGTAGAACGGCCGCCCATGATTGAGATTCCCGAATACCGCGAAAAATTCCTTAAAAAAATTTTCTAAACGTATTCTTCCCACGCTTTTATTTCCAGCGAACCTTTTTCGTGCCGGCAGGCGAGGGATTCGATAAACTGGCGCGCCACTTTAACATTGGTAAAAAGCGGAATGTCGTAATCGACGGCAAGGCGGCGTATGATGTAGTCGTTTTTAAGTTCGGTCTCGCGGTTGTTCTTGGGAATGTTTATGATAAGGTCTACTTCCCGTTTTTTTATAACGCTCGCGATGTTCGGTTCCTTCGACTCCAGAGGCCAGTTGAGGGACGACGCCTTGATGTCGTTGGTTTCAAGAAAGCGGGCGCTGCCGCGCGAGGCGAAAAGTTCATATCCCATGTTGACAAGCTTGCGGGCTGAACTTAGAAATTCGAGTTTGTCTTCCATCGGGCCTGTCGATAAAAGCGCCCGCTTGTGGGGAGCAAAGTCGCCGGGCGCGCGGTAACCTACCGAGAGCAGGGCCTTGAGGAAGGCGTCGTTCAAGTCCGCGCCGATGCAGGCGACTTCGCCGGTACTGGCCATTTCGACGCCGCTTACCGGATCGGCCCCGTGGAGCCGCGAAAAGCTGAACTGCGCCGCCTTTACTCCGACCCAATCCAGGTCGAGGGCCGATACGGAAGACTTTCCCGCGTTTTCGTCGAGCATGGCCTTGACGGCAAGTTCTATCATGTTGACGCGGCTTACCTTGGAGCAGAAGGGAAAGCTTCTGCTGGCGCGGAGGTTACATTCAATCACCCGCACGCGGTTGTCCTGGGCAAGGAACTGAATGTTGAAGGGGCCG
>JAITBL010000192.1 GCA_031283575.1 Treponema sp.
TTTTCCACTGGCTTCGGAGTTTCTCAGTCTTAAATCCTTATGTAATAAGGATTTAAGACTTACGAAACATCCTGCATTCAAGGAAGCTGTTCCAAAAACTGAAGTTTTGGAACAGCCTCAATTATATAACACTATTGCCGTTTTCTGTTATATTTAAAGTATGAATTTTATCACTTTGTCAAAAAAATTGACAGGCCCTGTCCGGGCCGTGGTTCTGTGTCTTGCCCTGTTAAGCTGCGCGAGTACCGCGGATAAAGCGGTCTACGGCGGCCTGGGCGTTGCGGAGGACAGGCTGCCTCCGATGAAAGCCCTGAGAAAGGGCGTCCTTCCCAACGGTTTGACGTACTATATACTGGAGAATTCCCTTCCCGCGGAACGGGCTTACCTTACCCTGGCGGTCAAGGCGGGTTCTATCCTCGAAACCGGCGAAGAGCGGGGACTCGCCCATTTTACCGAGCACATGGCCTTTAACGGCACGCGGCGCTTTCCCGAAGCCGAGCTGGTCAACTTCCTCCGCTCGCTGGGCATGCGTTTTGGCCCCGAGGTCAACGCCTATACCGGTTATGACCAAACGGTCTATACCATAGAAACGCCCACCGAAAAGGGGGAAGACGGCGCCAAACACATTCCCGCGCGCACCCTCGAAATTATTGACGACTGGACCTGGGCGATAACCTTTAACCCCAAAGACGTGGACGATGAGCGCTCCGTTATTATGGAAGAATACCGCAGCCGTCTGGGAGCGCGGGAACGGGTATTCCGGCGCATGCTCCCCGTCATCTTCCGCGATTCCCGCTACGCGGAACGGCTTCCCATAGGCCTGCCCGAAATTATACAGAACGCCCCCGCCGGGCTCATCGAGGGCTTTTACAAAAAATGGTACCGGCCCGATAACATGGCGGTGATTTTGGTGGGCGACTTTGACGGAGAGGCGCTGGAAAAGGATATGGCCGCCCGCTTTACCGCCCCCAAGGCGGAAGAAGCGGCGGAACGGCCCTATTACGAGCTTCCTGCGCCCAAAGCGGGTTCCCTTGTTTCCGAAGTGATCACCGACAGCGAGCTTGCCTACTCTATCGTCTACCTTTACCACAAGCGCAGTCCCCTTGCCGTCGAAGCGACGCTGGAGCATTACCGCCGGAATCTTGTTGATTTTTTGATTGAATCGATGATCGGTTACCGGAACGAAGAAGCAATCTACCGCGGCGACAGCCCGTTTATCGGAGCGGGCGCCTGGAATTCGCGCTACGGTAAAACGAGCCGCTACCATATTTACGCCGCCGAGTCAAAGGCCAATCAAACGGCCGAAACCCTGCGCGCCCTGCTGCTGCAGAAGGAATCGCTGATACGTTACGGCTTTACCCAAAGCGAACTGGATCGGGCCAGGGCCTCGCTTGCTTCCAGACTGGAACTCATGGCCGCCGAAAAGGACCGCCGGTCCTCCGACTCCTTTGCGGAGCTTTTTACCGCCGACTTTTTGGGCGATGACTTTGCCCTCGATGCCGAATGGGAGCGGGACGCCGCTTTGCGTCTGTTCCCCGGCATTACGCTTGAAACCGTGAACGACGCGGTCAGGGCCTGTTTCGCCGATGACGACCTGGCGGTCCTCATCGGCGCGCCGGCCGCCGAAACGCTTCCCGGCAGCGACGCCATCGCCCTTATGGTAAAGGAGGCCGCGGCCGCCGAAATCGCGCGGCCGCTTGAGGCGGCCGAAGTGAAACCCCTGCTGGACGGCGCGCCCCAGGCCGGCCGCGTTGTTTCGGAACGCAAAGACGGGGCGGCCGAAATCTGGGAGTTGAGTAACGGCGCGCGGGTGATTGTGCGGGAAACGACAAACCGAAACAACGAGCTTGCCCTGTACGCGGTGGCCCGCGGCGGCGTGTACAGCGCCGGCGACGCCGCGGCGGTTTCGGCCGAGCTTGCCGCCGACGTTCAGGCCGTCTCCGCCCTGGGCGGCCGCAGCCGGCAGGAACTGATGCAGCTGCTTTCGGACAAACAGCTTTCGCTGCGGATGTGGACCAACAGTTATGCGCGGGGCTTTCAGGGTTTATCTTCCGGGGGCGATCTGGAAACTTTCTTCCAGCTCCTCTACCTTACTTTTACCGGCAGCGGCGCCGACGATACGGGCGTTGATCTGGTTCGGGATCAGCGGCGCTCGGCGCTGCTCTACCAGACGGAAAATCCCGAAAGCTACTTTTTCCGCGAACTTAAACGGATTACCAGCGGAAACCATCCGCGCTTTCTTCCTTTGAAGGCCGAAGATCTGGAAAAGCTCGACAAAGAACAGGCCGGCGCCTTTCTTAAACACAGTCTGGATCCGGCGGATTTTACCTTTGTCTTTGCCGGAACGATAGGCGGCCGCGAGCGCTTCCGCGCCATGGTGGAAAGCTGGCTCGCGTCGATTCCCTCGGCAGCCGAAAACTTTAGCGAGTGGAAAGACCCGCTCATCGTTTTTCCCCGGGGAACAAAAGAATTTCTGCGAAAGGGGCAGGAAGCAAAAAGCATCGTATACCAGGGCTGGTTTCGCAATGATTTTTGGAGCGAGGCGGGAAACGCCGTCGCCCTTGTCCTGAACGAGTATCTGGATATTGTCCTTAACGACGCTATCCGCGAAGAGAAGGGCGGGGTCTATTCGATTCAGACCCAGGTCGCTTTTACCCCCATGCCCACCGGAGAGCTGACGCTGGAAATCTACTTTTTCTGCGATCCCGCCAGGGAAGCGGAACTGCGCGGCGCGGTCAGGGACAAACTCGCCTCGCTGGCGGAGGGACTGGACGAAGAGGTCTTTGCCGATTCCCTTGAGGCGTTGATCAAAACCTTCGAACAAAACATGGAAGAGAACAGCTTTATCGCCCGTAACCTTGCCGCCTTTAGCGCCATCATGGATGTTCCCCTCTCCCATCTGGAAGAACGGCCCCAGCTCTACCGCGAAGTGATTATCGAGGAAGTTCAGGGGATGATAGAACGGCTTCTTGAAACAGATCCTCTGGAAGTGATACTATTACCGGCAGAAGCGGATAGCGGACAAGACAGCGGACAGGATAGCGGACAGGACAGCGGATAAAGGATCGGAACTGGAGAAGTCATGAGCACACTGGGTATTATCAATTCGGATCCTGAAATTCGAAAAAAGATCGAATTTGCCTTTGCGCAGTCTCCCGGAAACAACTACGACGTGATCTTTCTGTCCGAAGAAGACAAAATTCTTGATTTTCTCAATTATGCCCTGCCGGAACTGGTCGTCATCAACTTTTCGGATCCCTCCCTTGACGTGGAGAACGTGGTCGGTCACATACGGAACGACAAGTGGATTCTTAACTTTGGGATCATCGGCCTCTTCGATAACAAAAAAGACAGGGAAGAGGCCCTGCTCAAAAAGTTCAAAGCGATCAATGTGCTTACCCTTCTTGACAACTTCCGGCTTCGTTCTCATCTGGTCAAAAACATCGAAATTATCGAACAGAATTACCAGATCATCTTTCAAAGGGAATTTACCAAGAATCTGCTCGACGGCGCTTCGGGCAGTTTTACGATAGAAAACGACCTGCTCGCCGTGCCCCTGTACTCCGGCATAGGCGCCACGATCCTCGCCCAGCGGGGCCTGATCAATCCCGACTCGAAAATGCACCTGCAGCTTGCCCTGGCCGAGCTTGTTGTCAACGCTATTGAGCACGGGAACTGCGGCATCTCTTACGAAGAAAAAACACAGGCGTTAAACGAAGGGGTTTCGCCCATCGACCTTATTGCCGAAAAATGCAAGGACCCCGCGATCAAAGCCCGCAAGGTCAATTTTCTCTGGGAGATAAAAAGCGACTATTCGGCTTTTATCATCCAGGATCAGGGCAAGGGTTTTGACGTCAAGGCCCATCTCGCGAAGATCGCCCGTCAGGATCAGTACAGCCTCCACGGGCGGGGCATCAAGCTTGCCGCGAGCCTTTCCCAGGAACTCAAGTACAACGCCAGGGGAAACCAGGTTGCCCTGATCATCCGTCACGATGTTTCGGTGGAACACGAGGTGCCCGTGGGCTTTTCCCGCGAACAAATTCTCGCCGTCAAAAAGGGTGATATTGTCCTGCGCGAAGGGGAGCCCAGCGATTACCTGTACTATATTTCGTCGGGCACCTACGAGGTTTATCAGGGCGACAAGCCCGTGGGCACGCTTTCCGCCCAGGATATCTTTATGGGCGAAATGGCCTTCCTGCTCAACCAGAGGCGGTCGGCCACCGTCAAGGCGGCAACCTCGGGCAAGCTGATCCTGCTGACGCAAAAGACCTTTATCAACGTAATCCGCGAGTATCCCCATTACGGCATCTTTCTCTCCAAACTCCTTGCCAAACGCCTTGTCCGCAGTAACGAACAAACCGCCCAGCGCCTGAGCCGGCATAATGATACTCCGGCGGCCCCTTGCCACGGGCCGCCCGGTTTGATATAATCGGGTGCCATGACTATAGAAGAAATTCAGGAAAAACTTGAATCCCTGCTCAAAAAACTTCAAGCTTCCGGTTACGATTCCATTGACGACAGTATCATCAGCGAGATGGAAACCTGCGCCGCTCCTGCGGGAGATCAGGGGATGACGACCTGCAAGCAGCTTATCGAGAATTTTGTCAAGGTGCTTAAAGCCCGCAAGGCCGGCGAAACGGGAGACGAGAA
>JAITBL010000194.1 GCA_031283575.1 Treponema sp.
ATTATGACCTTTCAGGAAATTGAGCGTATTATCAAGAAAGACGGCTGGCGTTTTTCTTCGTCAAATGGGTCTCATTATCATTACAAGCACCGTGTTAAGCCTGGAAAGGTGACTATACCCCATCTTCAAGGCGATTTGCCTAAAAGGGTATTAAGCTCCATCTTCAAACAGGCAGGGTTAAAACAGGCCGGGGAGGTTTTATGAAGTATGTATATCCAGCGTTTTTTTATCCCGAACCGGACGGGCGGTTTTCGGTGGAATTTGCCGACTTTGAACTTGCCACTTTTGGAGATGATCTTGCTGATGCTATGTATATGGCCGCGGATGCCGCTGCCGGACGTATCCTTTCCATGCTTGCTGATGGAGAAGAACTTCCGGCGCCAAGTGAGGCAAAAAACATTATACCTGATGATCCAGACGGTTTTGTCTCCATGGTTTTTATTGATCTTGATACCCTCAAATCAAATCATGATGAAAAACCGGTCAAAAAGACTCTCACTATTCCCTCATGGCTTAATCAGGCTGCGGAACGGAAGAACATAAACTTCTCGGCTACCTTAAAAGAGGCGCTGGTGGAAAAAATTCAAGCGTGAATGTCTCCGGTTATGTCGGCTTATCGCTTTTGCGGCGGTTGCAGTACCGGTGGGTAAGTTGGGCGTTATCTATGATTGCGGGGCCGCCCTTGCTGTAAGGGGCCTGCCTCGGCATCTTCAATTGCCATAATCTGATTATGGCAGATTCCGCAGGTGGGGTCTTTCTCGAAAAGCTCTTTTTTCACTGCATGGGGGAAGTCCGGGGATTTGGCAACGATCCGGCCAGTATGGAGTCCAGGAGGCAGGGAACTGGGACTGGACCCCGGAATACAGAGCGTTTATACGGTTGACATCGGCCTGCTTTTCCGGTATTAATTAAATCAATAGTTTCATGGTACGGGGCCGCTAGCTCAGCAGGTAGAGCAACGCCCTTTTAAGGCGTGGGTCGGCCGTTCGAATCGGCCGCGGCTCATAAGTTCCTGTTACTGTAAAAACTTTTGAGAGGTTATAATGAGCGTACGAGCTACAGAAAGATTGGTCGGCGATGTGGTGGCCGCCTCCGGCCTGGCCAACAGCGCCAAAATGGTTGTCCAGTCGGTTGACATTGACGCCAAAATGGTCAACACGATTTGGTTTTCCGACGACCATAAATCCCAGACGGGGACCTTTCCCGCCAGTTCCCTTGACCGCGCCGAAGACAAGGCGCCTGTCAAAAGGAAAACTCCGGCCAAAAAACCTGCCCGGAAAAAATAACGCTTCGAATTTTTACCACGGCAAAACCAGGGGAAAATACCCTTTCTTTTCTTTGCGCGCCTTCGCGTTTGAATTCCCGTTATATGCGGGTCAGGAACTGCGAATAAAACCCGCCCGCGCGCAATATTGCGGAAAAGCGGCGGATCGTATACCCTGATGGTATGCTGACCATAGCTTTTGCGGGCGGGGGTACGGGCGGCCACATCTATCCCGGCCTGGCGGTCGCTTCCCGTGTAAAGGAAAAAACGCCGTGCCGGATTTTCTGGATTGGCGCCGCTTACGGCATGGACCGATCCATTGTCGAAGGCGCCGGCCTGGAATTTTACGGTATTCCCGCGGGGAAGCTGCGCCGTAATTTTTCGTTTAAAAATTTCGGCGACGCCTTTAGGGTTATCGCCGGTTTTTTTGCCGCGAAAAAAATTCTAAAAAAAGAAAAGCCCCTGCTTCTGTTTTCCAAGGGGGGCTTTGTCAGCGTTCCTCCCTGCGCCGCCGCCGCCGCTCTGGGGATAACGGTTATCACCCATGAATCCGATTTTAGTCCGGGCCTCGCGACCCGCCTTAACGCCCGTTTTGCCTGTAAGGGAAAGGGCCGCATAATCACCGCGTACGAAAAAACGGCTTCGTATTTTCCGCGGCGGCGCCGCGAAAAAATTACGGCGCTGGGAAATCCGGTGCGCCCCGAATTCAGGGGCGCCGATCCCGCAAAGGGCCGCGCGTTTCTTGGCGTGGGCGAAACGGAGCGTATTCTTCTTGTGCTGGGCGGAAGCCAGGGGGCCCGCGAGTTAAACGAACTCGTGTACGCGTCGCTTGACGCGCTCACCGTTCCCTATGTGGTGGTACATCAAACCGGAGCGGGCAATAACGGGGAAGCGCTTTCGCGCGCCGCGCGGTACAAAGGCCGTTACAAACCGTTTGCGTACATTAACGAAGAAATGCCCTGCGTACTCGCCGCCGCCGAACTGGTCGCGGGAAGAAGCGGCGCGGGCACGGTCTGGGAATGCGCCGCCGCGGGCAAAGCGATGGTGCTGGCGCCGCTCACCGGTTCCGGTACGCGGGGAGACCAGAGCGAAAACGCCCGCTGCTTTGCCGGCCTGGGCGCGGCCCTTGTTCTGGAAAGCGGGGAAAGCGGCGCTTTTACCGCCCTGATCCTTTCACTGGCCGGCGACGAGGCGAAGCGGAACGCCATGTCCGCGGCGGCCTTCCGAATCGGGGAAAGGGACGCGCGCGTTTTAATCGCCGACGCGATTTTGGAGGCGGCCTTATGAGTCTGTCGGCCATGGATATGGTTTTTCTTGTTTTACTCGCCCTGCTTACGCTGCGCGGTTTTTTAAAAGGTTTTACCGGCGAATTTATTTCGCTCGCTTCCATTACGCTGGGTCTTATCGGCGCGGTATTCTTTTTTAGAAACGGCGGCGCTTTTCTGCGCGCCCATTACCTTTCGATGCCGTTGCTGCCCGAGATTCTTTCGTTTATCTCGATTTTTCTGATTGTTTTTATCGCGGGAAAAATTCTCGAAAAGATACTCAAGGATATTATCGATAAACTGAATCTTGAAAAGCTTGACAAGGGACTCGGTCTTTTTCTGGGCCTGGCGAAGGCGCTGGCGCTTGTTTCGATCATACTGCTTGTGCTTTCCGTTCAGCCGCTCTTTGACGCGCGTAACCTTTTGGCTTCGAGCGTTTTCGCGCGCGTGCTGCTGTCCCTTATCGGAGCGGCCAGTGTTTGACAATATTCTGCACCAGAACGTTATTTCCCAAATCAAGGAAGATATAGAAGGCGGAAAGCTGGCGCCGGCGCTTCTTTTTGCGGGGCCCGAGTTTTCGGGCAAGGGAACTTCCGCGCTGGAACTGGCCCGCGTCATTTCCTGCGAAGCGGCAAAGGCGGGAAAGTGGAACTGTTCCTGCCCCGGCTGCGGGCGGCACCGCCTCCTCGTTTCGCCGGATCTGCTGCTGCTGGGAAGCCGGCGTTTTTTTGAGGAAATCGCGGCCGCTTCCAGATGCTGCCTGGGGGATCCCGAAAACCACGCGACGCGGCTTCTTTTTTCGCGCGCCGTCCGAAAACTCCTCGCGCGCTTTTCACCCGTGCTCTGGGAAGACGAACCTAAAATCAAAAAAATAAGCGGCCTTATCGCCGATCTGGAAGAAGACCTTGAGGATTTCGCGCGAAGCGGCCTCGAAAAAGAAAAGCGCGAAAAACGCTGTGAAACGATCCTTAAAAACGCCGCCAGACTGGAGGCGGAAGGCCTTGGCGAACAGATTCCCGTTTCGATGATACGCCGCGCTTCCTACTGGAGCCGTCTTGCGCCGCTGGGAAAACACAAGTGCATCATCATCGAAAACGCCGAGCGTATGCAGGAGGGGGCAAAAAATTCCCTCCTCAAAATACTTGAGGAGCCGCCGGCGCGGGTTACCATCGTGCTTACCAGTTCGCGGCCCGGAAGCCTTTTGCCCACCGTGCTTTCGCGCCTGCGCCTCTATCAGTTTGCCAAACGCCGCGCCGAGGCGGAGGCGGAAGTCGTGCGCCGTATTTTTCGCGAAGAATATTCGCTCGGTATAGGATCGTATCTGGAATCATTCCTGCCGGTCGGCGATAGCGTCCTCTATCCGCTGGGCGCCTGGTTTGCGGCGTCCACCGCCGCCGCCGCCCTCCGCGATCTGCGGCGGCAAAAAAAAACCGTTCCCCCGCCGCTGGTCGATATGGGAAAATTCGCCGCCCCCATAGCGGAACAGGGCGGCCTGGGGCGTCCCGCTTCCCTTTCGGGCGAAATGATCGCGCGTATCGTCAAAACCTGCGACGGCTTTCAGATTCCCCATGTGACGCGCCTTTTTTTTAAAAACTGCTATGCCCTTGTTTCGGCGTGGCTGCGGAGCGGCGCGCCGAGCCCCGAAAAAACGGCCTGCGCGGAACTGTGGAGGACGGAGCTTGACAAAAGCGCCGCCGGCTGGGACACCTACAATATCAGCCCCGTGATGATCCTGGAAGGCCTTGCGGAATCCCTTGTAAAAGGAATGGCGCGATGAGGCAGATCATTCCCCGCGCGATTCAAAGGATTGAAAAGCTTCCGGCGGAACAACTGCACGATCTTTTTCTTTCCATGGCCCGGGATATTGATAGGCTGGAGACCGTACTGGATTCGCTGGCCGAGGGAATTTTTGTCTGCGATACCGAGCACAACCTTATCCTTGCCAATAAATATTCGGACCGGCTGCTTCCCATGCTGCATTACGGAACGGACGAGGCGGCGCGGATTTGGAATGTCGTCAGGGACGAAAAGGTCGCGGATTTTCTTAAAGCCGTTCTTGTGACGGGAGACAAGGTGAGGGATCAGGAATTCGACGTTGAAGCCAACGGTATACACCGTCTTCTTTCCATAAGCGTATTTCCCCTGGTCAAGAATTACCATGTGTGCGGTTCGCTGATTCGCGTCGACGATATTACCGAAAAACGGGGCCGCGAGGCGAGGATGCACCGCATGGAAAGCCTTGCGAGCCTTACCACCCTGGCGGCCGGCGTGGCCCATGAAATAAAAAATCCCCTGGGTTCCATTTCGATCCAGATACAGCTGCTCCAGAAAGCGATGAAAAAAAATGAGGACTTGTACTATATTTCCCATCCCGAAGACAGGCCCGATCCCAATTTTGTGAATGAAAAAGGCCCCGTGCTGTATTTTACCGCGTTTCATAAATACCTCGCGGTGATCAATGAAGAAATCGAGCGGCTTAACCACATTGTGGTCGATTTTCTCTTCGCGGTGCGCCCCATGGACATTAATCTGCGGGAGGCGGACATTAACGGCTTTCTGGGCGGAATGGCCGATTTTGTACGTTACGAGGTTGAAAACGCCCGCGTCGCCCTTGAGCTTTCGCTTGATGAGGATATGCCCCTGATTGATTTTGACGAGCGCCTTATGAAACAGGCCATGCTCAATTTGATACAGAACGCCGTCGCCGCCATGAAGGACGGGGGAACGCTTGTCCTTCGCACCGAGCGCAGGGATAACGAAGTCGCGATCAGCGTCTGCGATACCGGCGAGGGGATACCGCAAGAAAATCTTTCGAAAATATTTGAACCCTATTTTACCACAAAAGAACAGGGTTCCGGCCTTGGGCTTACGCTGGTATTCAAGATCGTGCGGGAACACCAGGGGGAGATCGCCGTCAAATCAAAAGAGGGGGAGGGCGCCTGTTTTACCATTACGCTGCCCATACCGCAGAAAAACAGGAAGCTGCTTCCCGCAGGAAAGGATTACGCCCCCGTTCTTGTTGAAGGAGACATCGTGTGAATTTCCGCCTGCTCATCGTCGATGATGAAAAAAATATCCGCGAGGGACTGGCCGACGCCCTTGCCCAGGACGGCTACACGACCGTTACCGCGGAAGACGGAACGGCGGGATGGAAGCGCTTTGAAAAGGGCGATATCGACCTTGTGATCACCGATCTTCGCATGGGCGGTATGAGCGGCGAAGAGTTCCAGCGGAAAATTGCCGCGGAAGCTCCCGGAATACCGGTCATCATTTTAACCGGCCACGGCACGGTGGAAAACGCCGTCGCCGCCATGCGCAACGGGGCCTACGATTTTCTTAGCAAACCGGTCAACCTTGACCACCTTTCCATGCTGGTAAAGCGCGCTCTGGCGAACCGCGAACTGGCCCTGAAAAATTCAAGCCTTGAAGCGGAACTGGAAAAACAAAAACGTTTGGGAACGATGATTGGCTCGAGCGCTCCCATGCGGAAAGTTTATGACACGATAAGCCGCGCGGCCCCCTCAAAGGCGTCGGTCCTTATTTCAGGCGAATCCGGCGTGGGCAAAGAACTTGTGGCCGACGCGATTCACGAGCTGTCGCCGCGCAGGGACAAGCCCCTGATCAAGACGCACTGCGCGGCCATTCCCGATTCGCTTGTCGAAAGCGAACTCTTCGGCCACGAAAAGGGCGCTTTTACCGGCGCGGTCGGCCGCAGGCGGGGACGCTTTGAACTTGCCAACGAAGGCACGCTTTTTCTTGATGAAATCGGCGAAATCGATCAGAGCATTCAGATCAAGCTGCTGCGTATCATTCAGGAGCGGAAATTTGAAAGGGTGGGGGGCGAGGAAACCATCGAGGCGGACGTGCGCATTGTCGCGGCTACCAACCGCGATCTCAAGGCCGAAGTGGAAGCCGGTAAATTCCGCGAAGACCTCTACTTCCGCCTTAACGTGGTCAATATTCACGTGCCGCCCCTCAGGGAACGCAAGGAGGATCTTCCCCTTCTGCTCAGCGCTTTTCTGAAAGAATTTGCCGGGGAAAACAAAAAACATGTCGAAGGCTTTGACGAAGCGGCGCGCGCCGTTATGTACGCCTACAACTGGCCCGGCAATGTCAGGGAACTCCGCAACTGTGTGGAGAGCGCCGTGGTCATGTGCGAAGGCGCCCTGATTACCGGCGCCGATCTTCCGCCGACGATAAAGGCCCAGGATGACGGGGAAGGCGTCGTTATTCCACCCGGGACGACGATGGAAGAAGCGGAAAAACTGATTGTACGGGCCGCTGTCAACCGCTGCAAGGGAAACAAAAGCAGGGCGGCGGATCTGCTGGGGATGGGCCGCAAGACCCTGTACCGCCGGCTGGTCGAATGGGGTGAAAGCTGAGCTACGGCCCGCGTTCCGAATCAAGGGCCCATTTTTCGAGGCGCTCGTAGGCCGCGTTAATGCGCGCGGATTTTTCCGTCGCCCTGCGCGTGTTCTCCGCATGAAGGGCGTGGCGATCGGGGTGGTGGAGTTTGAGGAGCCTTTTGTAGGCGCGCTTGCATTCGGCGAGGGACGAGCCGAAGGGAAGTTCCAGTTCGGCGAAATCGGGCCGCAGCGCTTCCGGAACATTTTTTGTCCGCCCGTCCCCTGAACCCGCGCCGCTCCGTGTTTCGCGCGCTCCGGTACGGCTTCCGCCACGCGGACCTTCGCCAAGAAAATCGTTCAGCTCCTCAAAGGCCGCCCGCAGGTCGGGATCGTCGGGAGGCGCGCCCTGAAAAATCCGGTCATTTTCGCCGTCAAGATAAGTTTTTAGCAAATTTCCCAGACGATCAAAGATGCCCATTACGCATTATGGGGCAAAAAGAGGCGTTCGGCAAGCGCGCGTAATTTGGCGCAGGGCGGCTGCCGCGCCGCCAGATAAATTTGGCGTCTCCCCCGACTGGCAACGCGCCGACTTGAAAAACACGGTATTCTTCTGTATACTCTACCTATGGACAACACCCCTGCGGCGGAGAAAACCCCCGAACGCCTCAACCCCCTCAACGACTATTTGTTCCTCTAAATCATGGGCGAAAAGGGGGACGAAGAACAGCTCTTGGGGTTCCTGAACGCCGTACTCAAACGGACCGGCAAAGACAAGCTTG
Organism: Treponema sp.; assembly: GCA_031283575.1. Classification (GTDB taxonomy): domain Bacteria; phylum Spirochaetota; class Spirochaetia; order Treponematales; family Breznakiellaceae; genus JAIRYT01. The sequence goes on from JAITBL010000194.1 coordinate 7,655, forward strand.
TCTCGGTGGAAATCCTTGAAAACAAAACCTTCGCCGCTGAGGTTATCGGCGACAAAAGCAGCATCCTTGACCTGCGGGCCATCCTTACCGACGGCACCAAGATCGCCATTGAGGTACAGCTTCGCAATCTGGGGAACATGGACAAGCGGAGCCTCTTTTACTGGAGCCGTGACTATTCAAAGGGCCTTGAGGCGGGTCAGGATTACCGGGAACTGTCAAACGTAATTACCATCAACATCGTGAACTTCGAGTACATCCAATCGAAGAAATACCATACAAGTTTTCACCTGTGGGAAGACGAAGACAAAACCTGCCT
>JAITBL010000245.1 GCA_031283575.1 Treponema sp.
GAATCCCTGCTGGACAGGGCGCTGCGCCTTATATACAAAAACCCCGTTGAACAGCAGTATGAAATAAGGGCTTCGATCAGGGGCTTCCTGCGTTTTTACTGTTTTCTGATTCAGGCAACAAGTTTTGAAGATGTTGACCTGCATAAAAAATACAATTTTCTCTCCTACCTTATCAAGGAAATAGAAATAACATCAGGCGGGAATGATTTTGACATTGCCGATAAAATAACGGTAACCTTTCAAACACCCCGCAAGACAGGCGAAGTTACCGATCCTCAATGGACTGCCCAACCCGAAATCGAATATCCTGTCCCCGGTGAAGTTACCATAGGGCCTGATGAAAGAAAGCGGCTCTCTCAAATCATCGAAGAAATCAACGCCAAATACAATAAAAGTCTTATTGCCGATGTGGCAATAAGAGCCGCCCTGCAAGTCAAAGACATTTTAATGCAGGATGAACGGCTCAAGGCAAGCGCTCAAACAAACAGCTTTAAAGACTTTCATTTTACCTACGACGACAGGGTCGATGACGCCCTGGTAGACGGTTATGATCAGAACGAAGAATTTTACTCCCTGCTTTTGAATAACGACGAGCTTAAAAAGACGGTAACGCACGTTTTTATCGAAGATGTGTATAGAAATCTTGGAAGGCAAAAATGACTCTCCGCCGAACGCCCGCCCGGCGCCGATAACCGTGGCGGGCCTCAATCATTCCACGGTAACGCTTTTCGCCAGATTGCGGGGTTTGTCAGGATCGTTTCCCCGCTGGAGGGAACAGTAGTAGGCAAAGAGCTGGGCGGGAATTACCGAAAGGATGGGCGAAAAACATTCGGTTAAACGCGCCGGCCGTTCGGCGGCCTCCGCTTCTTCTTCGCCGGAAACAGCGGGCTTCGGAATAAAAAAAACTTCGTCCGCGGCCTGGGCAAAGGCGGTTTCGCCCTCCCAGGTGATGACGAGCGTCGAAGCGCCCCGCGAACTTACTTCCTTTATATTGGAAATAATTTTATCAAACAGGGACGCGCGGGTGGCGGCGGTAACTATCAGCGTGCTCCGGTCAACGAGGGCGATGGGGCCGTGTTTCAGTTCGCCCGCGGCAAAGGCTTCCGAATGGGTGTAACTTATCTCCTTTAGTTTAAGGGCGTTTTCAAGACTTACCGCGTAGTCGTATTGGCGGCCCATAAAAAACACTTTTGTTTTATTGAACTGCCGCGAAGCAAAACGCTGAATTACATCCTGGCGCGACAGAAGCTCCGCGGCCTGAGCGGGGATACGGGAGAGAACCCGCAGGCAGCGAAGGTAGGCCGCTTCATCAAGGCAGAGCCGCATGCGGCCGAGTTTGAGGGCAAGAAGGTAGAGGCACATGAGCTGGGTGGTAAACGCCTTGGTCGAGGCGACGGCGATTTCGGGCCCCGCCCAGGTGTAGAGAACCAGATCAGCCTCGCGGGAAAGGGTAGAACCCACCACATTGGTCAGGGCCAAAATGCGGCAGCCTTTCTTTTTGGCAAGGCGCATGGCGGCCAGCGTGTCGGCGGTTTCACCGGACTGGCTTATTACGATAACCAGATCATCCCTGTCAAGAATGGGGTTGCGGTAACGGAACTCGCTGGCGACGTCCGCCTCCACGGGAAGCCGCGCCAATTCCTCGAAAGCGTACTTTCCCACCATGGCGGCGTGCCAGGCGGTTCCGCAGGCGGTGATGATGATCCGTTCGGCCCGCGCCCAGGACGCGTCCAGGGCGATTTCGTCAAAGTTAATGTCGGCGGGTATTTCTGCGGCTTCGCCATCATCGCCGCTTTTTCGCCACTGAAGGCGGGGCCGCAGCGTGTCGGACAACGCCCTGGGCTGATCATGAATTTCCTTGAGCATGAAGTGGGCAAAGCCGCCCTTTTCCGCCGCTTCGGCGTCCCAGTCAACATGGGAGGGCCGCCGCTCGACCCGTTCACCCTGGGCGTTAAACAGTTCCACCTGATCGGCGCGGAGTACGGCAAGCTCGCCGTCTTCCATAAAAAGCACTTCCCTCGTGTGGGCAAGGATAGCCGGCACGTCGGAAGCGACAAGATTTTCGCCGCGGCCCACGCCTATGATCAGCGGGCTGTCCTTGCGGGCGGCGATGATACAATCGGGGTAATCCGCGGAAATGATCGCCAGCGCGTAGGAACCTTCAAGGCGCGTCAGGGTCCGCCGCACCGCGCCGAGCAGATCGGGCCGGCCAAGGCCCGTTCCGGGATTCGTTTCCGCTTCCCTGCCGTAATAATTGACAAGATGGGCGATCACTTCCGTGTCGGTTTCGCTGCGAAAAAGAACGCCGCGTGAACGGAGCCATTCCTTAAGGGCAAGGTAATTTTCAATAATTCCGTTATGCACGACGGCAATGCGATCGGAAACATCGGTATGGGGATGAGAGTTGAGGTCCGACGGCTCCCCGTGGGTTGCCCAGCGGGTATGGCCTATGCCGGCTCTGGCGCCGCGTCCCGCGCCCTCTTCGGCGCCGAGTTTTTCTTCCAGGGCCGAAATCCGCCCCTTGGTTTTACGGACCCAAACGCCGCCGCCGAGAGACAGGGCAACCCCCGCCGAATCGTAGCCGCGGTATTCAAGTTTTTTAAGGCTGGGGATCAGTATGGGCAGGGCCTCGCGGCCGCCGATGTATCCGGTAATTCCGCACATGGCTTTTTTTGTACCACAAAAGACGGCTTTGGCCTAGACACGGGGAGAGCATTTTTATGGAAAGATGTTTCGCTCCTGCGGGACATTTACAGCCGGTTGACAATATGAATAATAATTCATATCATTGAGACATGGGCGGCTGGGAAGTAATCACAAGCAGTGATTATGACACATGGCTTTTACAGCAATCCGGGGATGATCAGGCGGTAATCCA
>JAITBL010000070.1 GCA_031283575.1 Treponema sp.
ATTTCCCATAAATTTACCTTCCGTTTAATCCAATACTACAATAAATTTATTCGGAAGTCTAGTTTAATTTGGGGTTTACGCGCAAAGCGCAACGAACTCCTGGAAGGGAAAGGGCGACACTCGTGCGGGTCGGCCGAAGAGGCCCTTCACAGCAGGCTCGATTTTCCCCGGAACCGAATAAACAGCATTAGTTCCTTTAACGAGTAACCCGCTTTTTCCTGCATATTTCTTCTCTTGATATAACCAAGACCCAGGGAAATGTTTTTGTAAAATATTTCCGCTCCTAGTTCAAATTGGGTATACGCACATCTATTATTATGAGGTGTATATCCTATCTGGGCCGCCATATAGGATCGCAGATGGAAAAATTCCACCTCAAGCCGGAGTGCCGAGAAAAGGATGTTTGGAGAAATAAACAGGGCGCTATAAGTAAAATACTGTTTTTTATCGTTACTTTTTATGCGTACTTTTTCACCAAATTGGTCCGCCAGTGTAATTGACGGGGTTATAGTTATTCCCCAATTTGTGTAAATGGGTATGGTGTAGTTTAGATAAACTTTATCAAATGACGCTTCCCAGCCATTATAATTATGAAGCTTCAAGTTCGTCACAATATCATGGTTACATTCGTGTGAAATGCCCAGTGAAAAGTTCTTAAAATAGAGCGATCCTCCTATCAGGAAATCACTGCGAAAGGGATCAAAATAAACATCATGAGTTTTGGTCTCCCGAATTTCAACAGTGCTGTAAATATGTACGCAGTCTACAAGATAAAAACCCATCCCCAGTGTCTGGACCAGATGATTGGAAGCATCTATTGAATTATTGCTTATTTCAAGTGATGAATTTGGTACAAATCCCAATGACAAGATCCATGCCATAACAAAAAAATTACTCATCGTGATGCTCTTTTTAAAATAACCTGTTTTCGTAACTATTCAGCCATAGCATGATTCCGGGCCTTTTCTTGTTCTCCAATGCTTTAACAAAGGGGGCAAGGAAGCCGCTCCCGCCTGGTCGCGGCATTTACCGGGCCTCTCACCGTGCGGCATAGATGCCCCGGACCTTAGGTCCGCAAACGCGCTCACCGGTTCGCGCGCGGCTTCGGGTGTCCCGCAAGCGGCTGAATAGTTACATATTCTTTTTATAACTGGCGCTGATCTTTTCCAGCTCGCCGGCAGTCAGTTCCCAATCCGCGGCAGCCGCGTTTTTAGCCAGATTGTCCGGCTTTGTGGTCCCGATAAGCGCGGTGGTAACGCCCTTTTGGGCCAGCACCCAGTTGATGGACACCTCGGCAACGGAAACTCCCCTGGCGCCGGCAATTTCCCGGAGGGTATCGATAACCTTGTTGCACTTTGCCCATTTTGCCTCGGTAAAGGAATCGTAGAAAAAGCTTCGGAGTTCTTTATCGGTGGTTTTGGGGGGTTCCTTAAAGGCGCCGGTCAGAATGCCGCCGCCTAGGGAGCCGTAGGTCATAATACCCAGATTCTTCTCCGCCGCGAGGGGGATAACCCCGTCCGCGATGCTCGACTGGGCAAAAATATTCAGGTAAGGCTGGATGCCGCTGATTTCGCCTTTGGTAATAGCGTTTTTAATCTGTTCCGTATTGAAGTTGGAAACCGCCCCTGCCCTGATCTTCCCTTCCTTTTTCCATTTGGCCAGCAGCTCCAGGGCGCCGTCGTTGCCAAAATTCAAATCGGGCCAGTGGATAAAGTAGATGTCGATATAGTCCGTCTCCAGCCGCTTAAGGGAATTTTCCAGTTCCGCGGAAACAACCGCGGGCGACAGGCTGCGGATATACTCGCCGGGGATCGCGTAATTCCCAACCCCCACCACCCGGTGGACGCCGCATTTTGTAGAAATAACCGCCTTGTCCCGGCGGCCTTTTAAGGCCTTGCCCACGGCGATTTCCGCTTCATAAGCCTGGCCGTAAGCCGGGGATGTATCGATAAGGTTGATACCAATATCAAGGGCTTTGTGGATAACCGCAATACCGGCCCTCTCCTCCACCTCGCCGAAAAAGTCATTTCCCAGGGGCCATGTTCCAAGCCCTACAACCGAAATATCAATACCGCTATTTCCGAATTTTCTGTATTTCATAAACACTCCGTTAAGACTGCGTTAAAAGGTCAAAACCGGATACGCGGCACACCCGCGTATCCGGTAAAAATCCCGCCGTTACCCCCGGGCCCGCCTCCCGCGCGGGCCGTATAAAATATTTCGCGGACCCGGCAGGCCGCTAGGCTGCGGCTTTGACGGCTTTTTTCTGATTGAACAGATCAACCACGCTCAAAATGACCGCGATAACCAGAATTAAAACCGGGACAACTACAGTCAGGGTAGGAGTAGGATAGAAAAACTTGAACACGAAGATGTTGAAAATCGAGGTAAAGAAAATGCCGCAGGTCGGCGGGTCGACATGGACCCCGCCGATTTTATTTCCGTACAGGTGCAGGGTTCTGGCGCCAAAGTCGGCCATAAAAGCAGCCATAACGCCGGACGAAACCCCCCAGAGCATAGCGCCCGTTACCACCGCCTGGTTTTGTACGCCGTTTTCCGCTAAAAGCACCCCGGCGCCGCCGTGGGCGTATGCCACATAGTAAAGCACGC
>JAITBL010000096.1 GCA_031283575.1 Treponema sp.
GCGCCGCGCGTTCCGCTGTTTCTCCGCCGGGCAGGGGAAATGCCGGCCGGCGGCGGGGCGCTGCTTTTCTTTTCGAGAGCAACGCGCGCCGCGGCGCGTAAAACCGATAAAGCCGAAGCGGCCGAAACGACACTCACCCTCTCCGAGAGCGGCAGTACCCTGGAAGCGGCGGCGAATTTATTTGAATTTTTACACCGCCTTGAAAAGCAAAACCCCGCCCGCATTTACGCCGAACTCCTCCCCGACGAAGGTCTCGGCGCGGCGGTCAACGACCGCCTGCGCCGCGCTTCGTCGCGTCCATGAATTACGGCGTAAAGGTAAAGGTTCATATACGGCGGGAACTTTTTACGGGAAAATGGCGCAGGGTATGACACGCCTGCGAATCGCGGCAGAAGACACATAAAAACCCGCCGGCGGGCGGGTTTTTATGTGCGGGATTAAGCCGCGGACGCGGCTTAATCCGCCGTTTACCCGAAGTAACGTTTGTGCAGTCCCCGGAAACCGGCGCAGTGGCGGGCTTCGTCGCGGGCCATTTCGTGGACGGTGTCGTGGATGGCGTCGTAGTTGCGTTCCTTGGCGCGCTTTGCGATGTCGGTCTTGCCGGCGCAGGCGCCGTATTCCGCTTCGATGCGCAGTTCAAGATTTTTCTTCGTGCTCGTGGTGACTACTTCGCCCAAAAGCTCCGCGAATTTGGAGGCGTGTTCCGCTTCCTCGAAGGCGTAACGCTTGTAAGCTTCGGCGATCTCGGGATACCCTTCGCGCTCGGCCACACGGCTCATCGCAAGATACATGCCGACTTCGCAGCACTCACCGTTAAAGTGGGCCTGAAGATCCTTCTTGATGTCGTCTTCCACGTTGGCGGCCACACCAACGACATGCTCGGCGGCAAAGGTCTGGCTGGCGCCGCCTTCCACCTTGGTGAACTTTGAGGCCGGAGCCTTGCACTGGGGACATGCCTCGGGGGGCTTATCGCCCTCGTAGACATAACCGCACACTTGACATACCCATTTCATAATTTCTCTCCATATGAAACCAATAAAATTAAATCGGCATACGCCGAAATTACGCTGATTCGCAAGCGGGCCATACCCGCGGGCTTCGTCATTATTCGCAGACTGCGAACACCGCGCCTCAAACAGGCCGTCACGGAATTTTCTCCGAAAGATTCTGACAGGTCTTGCATAAGCCGTAAAACACCGTCTTGCGAAAGTCAATGATGAGACGCTGCCCGGCAATTTTATTGCCTCCGTTCGCCGTGATTTCCCCGCCGGCAAAGCCGTGTTCCAGCGCCGCAACAAGGACGTCCCGCTCATCGGGCGGCAAATCAATGACCGCCCCGCAGCGGCTGCATACAAAATGGGGATGCGGCTCGGCAATACCGTCAAAACGTTCCTCGCCGTTCACCACACCCAGCGAGGCGGCAAGCCCTTCCTGCCGGAACAGATTCAGGTTGCGGTACACCGTTCCCAGCGACAAATCGGGAATGCCCGGTTTGAGCCTGTCGTATACCCATTGGGCGCAGGGATGGGCGCTAGTGGACCTGAGAACTTCCAGTATGGCGTCCCGTTTCCTGCTGTGTTTTCGCTCCTTTCCTGTCATATCTGTAATAATAATAGTAATCATTATCATTTTTGTCAAGAGGAAAATACGCTTTTTGCGAAATTTTTCGAAAATTGGTAAAAATTCCGCGTCGAATTGCACGGGGAAAACAGAGTGAAGAAGAATTTTACCCTCATCAGTCTGTTGAGCGCCCACAGAGCGCTAACGCGAAAATCTTCCCCTTGACAATAGTAATAATAGTTCTTATTATCATTTCAGTGTTTTCCTGCCGTTTGGCGCGAAGCGCTTGAACCCATTAGCCGTGTTTGGTAGAATTAAGCAAAATAATGGGAATTTTACTCGTTACTTAAGAGGTGTACATGCAATCATTGGGAATAAACATAGGCTCTACCAGTTTAAAAATGGCGCTTTTTGACAGGGATGAAACGGCTGCCGAAGGCGGAAAGCTCCTCTGGAGCGCTTCGGTTCCCCACGAAGGGGATTTTGTCCCGGCGGTACGGCGGCTTTTGAACGAAGGCGGGGTGCGTTCCGGCATTCCCGCCCTCGTGACCGGCAACGAAGGCCGTTTTATGTTCGACAGCGCCGGAACCCTCGAACCGCTTTGCGTCGAGGCGGCGCTGCGGGCGCTGGATATCAGGGCCGACGCGGTCGTGTCCATGGGCGGCGAGGATCTCATCGTCTACCGGCTCGACGGTTCCGGTAAAATCATCAATAACTTTTCGGGGAATAAATGCGCCAGCGGCACCGGTGAATTCCTTAAACAGCAGCTTGCCCGCATGGACATGAAGCTTGAGGACATCGACCGCGTCCCCGACACGGCCAGGGTCTATTCCCTTTCGACCCGCTGTTCGGTTTTTATGAAGAGCGACTGTACCCACCGGCTCAACAAGCGCGAGGCAAGCAAGGACGACATCGTCCTTTCGCTTTCCGATGTGATGGCTGTCAAGGTGATCGACTTTCTCAAGCGCGCCAAGGTAAACCGCGGCCGCGTCGTCCTGACAGGCGGCATCACCCTTAACCGGCACATCATCCGCTTTATCAGGGAAAAGGCGCCGCAGATCGAATTCATCATTCCCGAAAGCGCTTCGGTCTTCGAGGCCCTGGGCGCGGCGGTGCTGGCGCCCCAATCGGGGAGCCCCCTTCCCCCGGCGGACAAGCTCCTTAAGCCGAACGAGATACGTTTCGGCAGTCTTCCGGCCCTCAAAGACTGGGAAAGCAAAGTGCGCTTTTTTGAAAAGCCCGACGGCAAAGTTCAAAAGGGCCGCCGCTATATTCTGGGCGTTGACGGCGGTTCCACCACTACCAAGGCCTGTCTCGTCGACGCCGTGACCGACGAAATTGTCGCGAGCCATTACGGCCGTACCCACGGCGATCCGGTCAAGGCCCTTAAGGAATGTCTCGGCATTATTCAGGAAAAAGTCGCCGCCGATACGGGAAGCAAAGAGATAGACATCGCCTTTGTTTCGACGACAGGATCGTCGCGCGAAATACTCGGCGTATTTTTGGAAACGCCGGGGGTTTATAACGAAATTATCGCCCACGCCGTGGGAACCACATACTTTGATCCGCAGGTCGAAACGATTTTTGAAATCGGCGGCCAGGACGCCAAGTACGTGCTGCTTAAAAACGGCGTCCCGATCGACTACGCGATGAACGAAGCCTGTTCCGCCGGAACAGGCTCCTTTCTCGAAGAATCCGCGTCGGGCGATCTTTCCATACACAGCGCGCCGGAGATCGGGCCGCTTGCCCTCAAGGCCGACGCGCCGCTCAAGTTCGGCGAGCACTGTTCGGCCTTTATCAACAGCGACATACGCAAGGCCGTTCAACAGGGCGCCACCAAAGAAAACATAACCGCGGGCATTGTCTGTTCCATTGTGGCGAATTACCTTAACCGCGTGGTGGGGAACCGCACCATAGGCGGCAAGATCTTTTTGCAGGGCGGCGTCGCCAAAAACATCGCCGTGCCGCTGGCCTTCGCGATGATGCTGGACAAGGAGATTCTCGTTCCCCCTTCGCCCGAACTTCAGGGCTGTTTCGGCGTGGCCCTGCTTGCCAAACGCAAACACGCCGAAGGCCTTCTCGCGGAAAAGCCGGTGGTGATCGACGATCTTATTAACCGCGAAATTGTTTACGAGCGGGTCTTTAAGTGCCAGAGCTGCGACAATTACTGTCCCATACAGGTGCTCAATGTCGGCAGCCACAAATACATGTTCGGCGGCCGCTGCAACAAGTACACGAATATGCGCAAACAGGTAAGCGATACGCCCGTTTTCGATTATGTGGAACGCCGCCAAAAAATGCTCTTCGAGGAATACGCTCCCGCGGCTTCCGGCGAAGCGCGGCCGGCGAAGCGTGATTTTGTCGTCGGCATACCGCGCTGTTTCAGCGTACATTCACTCTATCCGCTGTATTCGTGGTTTTTCCACGAGTTGGGGATCAAAACATTTCTCTCGACCGAAGTGGCCCACGACGGCGTGGCCCGCGCGGAATCGACCTACTGCTTTCCGGCGGAGATTGCCCACGGCGCGGTGCAGGACTGCCTCGACAAGGGCGCCGATTATGTGTTCCTTCCCCACTTCAGGGATATGCCCTCGTACGAAGACGAGGTCCACGCCAACTTCTGTCCCATTACGCAGAGCCTGCCTTACTATATCGAAAAGGCCTTTCCCGATATCGACAAAAAGCGCTGGCTTCCGCTGGTGGTAAGTTTTAAATTCGGTGAAAGCAAAGCCCTGGAATTATTCCATCAGATGACGGCGAGACTGGGCATCAGCAAAAAGGAAACGGCCGCGGCCTTTGCCGCCGCCATGGAAAAACAGCAGGCGTATTTTGACGCCTGCCGCGTTCTGGGACAGGAAGCCCTGGAAGAATCGCGCAGGGCGGAGCGTCCGGTGATCGCCCTGCTCGGCAGGCCCTACAACGCTTTTACCGCCGAGGCCAACATGGGAATTCCCCGCAAGTTTACGACGCGCGGTTATTCCATCGTGCCCTTCGACATTCTTCCCTTTGCCGGCGAGGATATTTTTCCCAACATGTACTGGTACTACGG
>JAITBL010000151.1 GCA_031283575.1 Treponema sp.
GGTTGAATTTCTTGCCGTCCGCAATTCCGTTGGTACCGAGTAAATTCCTGACACTAGATATTCCGATGCTGGATCCCCCTATTGATTTTTCCTCATATTCAAATTTGAGGTTTGTCGTAAATTCATAACGCGCCGCCAGGGTCAATTTATCGATGGGCCTGACGTCAATGCCGATAATCGGGGTAATCCCGACGGCATTGTAGTCAAATTCGGCGCTTACCTCGCCTAGACCGGGCACTGTGGCGCCCATTTCAACGCCGCGGCGGGCAATTACAAGGCGCCCGCCAAGGCTCACCGCGAGCTTGTCCTCAAGGAACGAATAGGCGCCGCCGAGCCCGATACCGTAGTAGATGCTCGAAGCCTTAAAACTCAGCGAGGTACCCGCGCCCGAGAGCGCAGCATTCAATCCCGCCGTCCCGTTCCAGTCCAGATCACCGCCGCCGGCGGGAACGCCGCCCGACAGGTAGAGGCCGAGCTTGCCGGGGCCAATGTCGCCAAAATTGTAGACCACATAGAGATTGGGCAGGGCCCAAGTGGGAAGATCCTGCTCAAAGGTTTTTTCGTTCGCGCCCAGTTTGGCCTGCTGTTCATAGAACTTTAACAGGGTCTGAACGCTCACATCGATGTGCAGGCCCTTGGGCAAAAAGACAATGCCCGCGGGGTTAAAGGCCGCAATATCGGCCGCGTCGGTCGCGGCGTTGCGGGAAGTCGTCATCATGAACCGTTCGCTTTGGTTGCTCAGCGAGTCCAGACTGCCCGCGAAAAGGTTCCCGGCTGCCACCGGAAGAACCAGGGCCAGCAATAAAAAGGTAAATTTCTTCATACATATCCTCCGTATAAAGGAACTATAACACATATCCCCCGCCGTTTCTACTACCTGGTACCGTGTAACAGCTCAAGTATTTAAGAATTTTTAACCACGAGCAGGTTGTACCATCTAAAACTTTAAAATTAACCGCAAAGGCGAAGAAGTCGAATAAGGAACCACTAACCACACGAACAACACGAACCTTTGAGGTTATACTCATAATCTGTTCGAGTGGTTCGTGAAGTCGTGGTTAATCCTCATAATAACAGTTTTAGATGTTACCGCCTGGGCGCACAAAGGAAGAAGGATATCCTTGGTGCGCCTTTGTGTTCCTTTGTGGTTCTATTCCTCTTCCTTTACGGTCAGCCGCCCAGATACGCTTTTTTGACATCGGGGTTGGCGCTGAGTTCCTCCGAAGTGCCGGCGGCAATAATTTCACCGGTTTTAAGGACATAGCCGCGGGCGGCAAATTCCAGGGCGACCTTGGCGTTCTGCTCCACGACCAGTATCGTAATGTTTTTTTCCTGATTAAGGCGGCGCAGGGCGCGGAACATTTCGTACATCAGCTTGGGGGCAAGACCCATAGAAGGCTCGTCAAGCATGATAAAGCCGGAACCGGTCATCAACGCGCGGCCCACGGCAAGCATCTGCTGTTCACCGCCGGACAAAAGCTCGCCGCGCTGTCTGCGCCGCTCCTTGAGCCGCGGAAAAAGCTCAAACACGAGGTTCTCTGTTTCTTCCATTATTACGGCCCTTTTGGGATCGCCGCGGTGCGAAAACGCGGCAAGCTGAAGGTTCTCCTGAACCGAAAGATTGCCAAAGATGTGGCGGCCTTCGGGCACCAGAGCCATGAGGTGATTTTGTACCAGCGTGTGCGGTTCGGTCTTAAGCAGGCTTTTGCCGTCGTAAAGTATTTCGCCCGCGGTAATCACCGGCGCTTCGGGACGGGGAAGGCGGGCCAGGCTTAAAAGCGTCGAGGTCTTGCCCGCGCCATTGGCGCCGATAAGGGTAACGATCTCCCCGCGTTCAATGTTAAAAGAGACTCCGTGCAGGGCTTCTATGTTTCCGTAAGACACGGTAAGGTTTTGAACATCCAGTAACATTATATCGTACCATCCCCCAGATAGGCTTTGATAACCACAGGATTACTCCGTATTTCATCCGGCGCGCCCTGGGCGATTTCGTGTCCAAAGTCGATCACCTTAATGTCTTTACAGAGGGTCATGATCACTTCCATCTGGTGTTCGATCATCCAGATCGTAAGGCTGAATTTCTGGTGAATCCACCGTATGTACTCGATAAGGTCGGCCACGTCCGAGGTGGAAAGCCCCGCCGCCGGTTCGTCCAGCATGAGCAGATCCGGCTGAAGCGACAGAGCCCGCGCGATCTCGACGCGCCGCTGAATTCCGTAGGGAAGGTTTTTGGGGTATTCTTCCGCCACTTCGGAAAGCTTGAACACGTCGAGCAGCTCGGCGGCGCTTTTGCTGATTGCCGCTTCGCGCTCTTTGTAGCGCCGCGTGTGAAAGAATACATCGGCCGCGCCGTAGCCAAGCTGATAGTGCTGGGCAATACGAATATTGTCCAGCACGGTCATTTCGCTCCACAGCCTGATATTCTGAAAGGTCCGGCCAATTTTCATCGCGGCGATTTCGTGCGGTTTCATTCCGTTGATGCGCTTTCCTGCGACAAATATGTCGCCTTCGCTGGGATTATAGAAACCGGACACAAGATTAAACACCGTTGTCTTGCCCGCGCCGTTCGGTCCGATAAGGCCCGAAATCGAACCCTTTTCCAGCTTCAGGTTAATATCGGTAAGGGCCTGTAAGCCGCCAAAGCGGTGGGTCAGACTTTTGATTTCAAGATAGGCACTCATTTGCGTCTCCCCGAAACAAATTTTTTAATCTGCCTCCACATGGCGGGAAATTCCTTGTTCCCCATAAGGCCTTCGGGCCGGAACTGCATCAGCAGGATCAGGAGCAGGGGAATAAACACCCACTTGAGGATCTGCAGGGGCCGCAGCGCTTCCAGAAGGAAGCTGAACAGCACCGCCGAAATAACCGCGCCGGACAGGGAACCCATGCCGCCAAGGTAGACCATCACCATTCCTTCGGTGGATTTTTGAATGTTAAACGAAGCCGGATTGATAAAGCCGAGCATGTGGGCAAAAAGGCCGCCGGCAACGCCCGCCAGCCCCGAAGAAAACATAAAGGCGAGAAGTTTCATCCGGTTGGTATTGACGCTCATGATCTCCGCGGAAATCTCATCGTAACGTATCGCGAAAATTCCCTTGCCCAGCACCGAGCTCATAAGCCGGTGTATGGCGATAACGCAGATCGCGACAAACGCCATGATCCAGACAATCATCCAGGGCAGGGACACGACGCCGTTCATAGCCGTAACGGTTCCCTTCATCCCCATAAGGCCGCGGCTTGCGCCAAGCACTTCCAGGTTGTTAAGCGCGGTCATTACAATGTAGTTCGCCGCTATGGTGATGATCGCAAGATAGTCGTCGCGGGTTTTAAACGAAGGAATCGCGACAAGCAGGCCGGCAATCGCCGCGATTGCCCCGCCAATCAGGATCACCACGGGAAAGAGCAGTACGGCGCTTTGCGGCGGAAGCAGCGGCGCGCCAAAAAATTTGTTTTCGGTAAACAGAATAATCGACAGTATCGAAGAAATGTACGCCCCCACGGCCATAAAACCGGCGTGGCCGCAGGAAAATTCCCCCATACAGCCATTGACGATGTTAAGGCTCGACGCGAATATGATGTTGATTCCGATGGACATCATAACCGACTGTATGTACTGGTTCAGTATCCGCATCTGGGCAAGTATCGTTATGACGATCATCGCGGCAAGAACAAGCGCCGCAATAAGGAGGCTTTGCTTTTTGCTGTTGTTTTTCGCAAGGCTCATAACAGCTCCTAAATCTTGGTACTGCGCGCTACACCAAAGAAACCCGTTGGTTTGAGCACCAGAATGATAAGGAGGATTACAAAGGAAAAAAGATCTTTGTAACTGGAAGGAAGTATAACGGTAATAATGATTTCGACAAAACCAAGAATAAAGCCGCCCAGAAAAGCTCCCTTGATGTCCCCTATGCCTCCCACGACGGCGGAAATAAAGGCTTTCCAGCCCAGGTTCATGCCCATATAGGGACTCAGTATGGGATAGGACATGCCGAAAAGAATGCCCGCAACCGCGGCAAGGGCCGAACCCAGAACGAAGGTAAACGTAATAACGCGGTTCACCGGAATTCCCATAAGGGGAATGGCGAACTTGTCGTAACTGATCGCCCGCATCGCCATGCCAAAGCTTGTTTTCTTTACGATAAACTGAAGCAGGCCGAACACCACAAAGGCGGCAAAAATGACGATGAGTTTAAGATTTGTCAGCATAATCGGGCCAAGCTGAATGCCGACTTCCGGAATCAGCGTGGGAAAGCGCTTTGAACTTGCGCCAAGGAGGGCAAGGTTTCCGTTCTCAAGGATAAAGCCGACCATGAGGGCGGTAATTACCACATAGAGCCGGTTAACGCCTTTTTCCCGCAGGGGCCGGTAGGCGACCCGTTCAATCGTAACGCCCACGACGGCGGTGGCGGCCATTGTCAGAATCATCGTAAGGGCAAAGACCAAAACGCCGCCGGAACTTCCCAGGGCCAAAAGCAGGGCGCCCGCCGCAAAAAACGCGATATAACAGGCAACCATAAAAATATCGCCGTGGGCAAAATTGATCAGGCGCAATACCCCGTATACCAGACAGTATCCAAGGGCAATCATGGAATAGAAACTGCCCCACTGCAGGGCGTTAAAAAAATTCTGCAAGTATTGTGCTATCACGACTCTTCACCCCCAATCGTGTCCGCGTATTTTTCTTCGAAATTATTAGGGAACGCGGTTAAAAGTAAAACCGGCATGCCGCAGACGCCGGTTTCACTTTCATGCCCGAACACTAGGGCGCGAGCGACTTGACAAACTCGAACTCGCCTTCCGGCGTGATCTTGACGACCACGGCTTCCTTCTGGGGATCGCCGTCGGGAGTAAAGTTCATCTTTCCGGTGATGCCGTCAAAGTTCTTCAGCGACGCCATGGCGTTCTTAAGATTGTCGCGGTCCGTCTGGAGATCGCCGGTAAGGCCGGCGTTCTGGATGGACTGGAGCAGGATATTGATCGCATCGTAGGTCAGCGCCGCGACATCGTCAGGGACATAGCCATATTTGGCGGTATAGGTATCAATGAACTCTTTGGTTTTGCCCTGAGCGCCCTTGGCCGCGTAATGGGTGGTAAAGTAATACCCTTCTACCGAATGGTTGCTCAGGTTCCACAGATCCGCGGAACCCCAGGCGTCGGCGCCCATAATGGGTTTATTCCAGCCCAGTTTTTGGGCCTGGGGAACAATCTGGGCCACAAGATCATAGTAGGAGGTCAGATAGAGTATTTCCGCGTCGGAAGCGACAATTTTGGTAAGCTGGGCGGAAAAATCCGTATCCTTCTGGCCATGGCTTTCGAACGCGACCACCTCGCCGTAGTTCTGGTTCCAGGAATCGCGGAACAGTTCCGCCAGGGTCTTGGAATAGTCGTCTTCAAGGTTGTAAAGAATGGCCGTTTTGGTTATGCCAAATTCTTCTTTGGCAAAACGGGCCGCGACGGGAGCCTGAAAGGGATCGATAAAACAGGCGCGGAATACATAGGGCCGGTTCTTTGTCGTATCGGCGTTCGTAGACCAGGCGGAAATCATCGGCACCTGGGCGTCGTTGCATACGCCGCCGGCGGGAATCGCGCGGCCGGAACCCTGGGGTCCCAAAACGGCCAAAACATTGTCCTGATTGATCAGGCGCTGGGCAACCTGTACGGCGGATTCGGGTTTAAGCTCATTGTCAACATAGATGAACTCGAGCTTGTACTTTTTGCCGCCCACTTCAAGGCCCCCGGCGCCGTTGATCTGTTCCAGAACAATGTCGCCGGTATACTTTGAACCTTCCCCGACTTTAGGGCTGTCACCCGTCAGTGGAATGTTAAAGCCGATTTTGATGGTTTGTTCTTTTTCGCCTCCACAGCCGCCCAATACCGTGAGCGCCGCAAGAACAACCATCGTCCGCAGGATAAACTCCTTTTTCATGTCTTTTCCTCCAAACGAAAATTGATTGAGGCTGTTCCAAAACTTCAGTTTTTGGAACAGCTTCCTTGAATGTAGGATGTTTCGTAAGTTTTAAATCCTTATTACATAAGGATTTAAGACTGAGAAACTCCGAAGCCAGTGGAAAAACCATGGGGTTTTGGAACTGGCTCAAATATGATAACATAAACCAAGAAAATTGTTTAGAGAAGTTACGTATAATGATTTTCCAAATGATGTTAGTGATAAAACGAAAGAAATACTAAAAAAGACAGAAGATGATTATCCTGTCGAACGAGCCTCCGTTCAAGTAACGCAACGCCCAAGAGGCTCATTTTTCCCCTGTAGGTCAGCCCGTACCGTCGTAGGCGGTTTTTTTTCTGAGTGCTTGTAACGATATGTGGGAAGTTGTTTTATATGGCGTTATGCGAAATGCAGGGCTAAAATATCCTCAGTTCTATAAAGATGAATAAAATGTTATAAAAAAGTAGACAATTTTGACAAAATTCACCTCTTGTCATTCAATAAAAAGTAGGCTATTATAAATACGAAGGTATAAATTTATGGGTAAGGTTGTAGACAGGTATTCGGACAGGGCAGAGGCCATAATAAATAATGGTTCTTGTTATGATTTT
>JAITBL010000215.1 GCA_031283575.1 Treponema sp.
GATGCGCCCGTCGCTAAAACCCTGACGTTTGGCGCGGGCAATTTCTTCGGCAATGCGGCGGATTTTTCGTATGGTCTCGATGTAAAGCCGCTGGGCGGGAAGGACAACCGTGGCGTCGCCCGAATGGACGCCGGCGTTTTCGATATGTTCGGTAATCGCGTGAAAGAGAATTTCGCCGCGTTTGGCAACGGCGTCGATTTCAATTTCTTTGGCGTTTTCGATAAATTTGGAAATGACCACGGGATGCTCCGCGCTCACATCGGCGGCAAGGGCCAAAAATTCTTCCAGCGTCTCGTCGTTCCAGGCTACGTTCATGGCGGCGCCCGAAAGCACGTAGCTGGGACGGATCAGCACCGGATAGCCGGCGTCGGCGGCAAAGGCCCTGGCCGAAACGAGATCGGTAAGTTCCCGCCACCTCGGCTGTTCAATGCCCAGTCTGTCCAGCAGCGCCGAAAATTTATTGCGGTCTTCCGCCATATCGATGGACTGGGGAGTGGTGCCGTAGATCAGGGCGCCCGAGTCGTAGAGTTTTGTCGCGAGGTTATTGGGTATCTGTCCGCCCATGGAGAGGATGAGACCGTCGGGCCGTTCCCGCTCGTAAATGTCGAGCACCCGCTCCAGCGTCAATTCCTCAAAGTAGAGCCTGTCGCACATGTCGTAATCGGTGGAGACTGTTTCGGGGTTGCAGTTTACCATGATCGAATAGCGGCCCAGCCTGCGGACAGTCTCGGCGGCGTTAACGCAGCACCAGTCGAATTCGACGCTGCTTCCGATGCGGTAAGCCCCCGATCCCAGCACCATAACGCCGCGGCCGGCGGGACCTACATCATCGACGGCGGGAAGCGATCCGTAGCTCATGTAGAGATAGTTGGTTTTGGCCGGATACTCCGCCGCCAGCGTGTCGATTTGTTTGACGCCGGGTTTAATGCGGTAGTCTTCGCGGAGCCGCCGCACTTCCATTTCGTCCAGGCCGAAAAATTCCCCGATGCGCCCGTCGCTAAAACCCTGACGTTTGGCGCGGGCAAGAAGGGCGGGCGGAATCGAGGCGGCGTTTCCCGTTTCGGCTTTTCGCAGTTCGGTTTCCGTTTTAAAGACGTTGTTGATTTTATGAAGAAACCATTTGTCAATGCTGGTGTATTTGTGAATCCGGTCCACGCTCCAGCCTTCGGCGAGGGCGCGGTAAATGACAAAGATCCGCCGGTCGGTGGGGCGGGAGAGCGCCGAACGAATCGCGTGGGTAAGGCCGTCCGTGTTATCCGAACCGGCAAAGTTCGCGCCGCAGAGGATGTTTTCGCCCGAGAGTCCCGGCGCGCCGATGCCGGTCATGCGTAGCGCTTTTTGCAGGGCTTCCTCGAAGCTGCGGCCAATGGACATGACTTCGCCCACGCTCTTCATTTCACTTC
This sequence comes from Treponema sp., assembly GCA_031283575.1. Lineage (GTDB taxonomy): Bacteria > Spirochaetota > Spirochaetia > Treponematales > Breznakiellaceae > JAIRYT01. Next base: position 1,404 of record JAITBL010000215.1, read on the forward strand.
CGATACGAAGATCGACATTTTTGAATTTGGCCAAATCCCAGCGGGGAACTTTAACCACGATGTAATCCAGCGCCGGTTCAAAACAGCATTTGGTCGCCCTCGTGATTTTGTTTTCGATTTCGGTAAGGGAGTAACCCAGAGCCAGTTTCGCCGCGACAAAGGCCAGGGGATAACCGGTGGCCTTTGACGCCAGCGCCGATGAGCGGGAAAGACGGGCGTTGACTTCGATGATGCGGTAATCTTCGCTTTCGCTGTCCAGCGCGTACTGAATGTTACATTCCCCGACGATTCCCAGATGACGGATCACGTCGATGGCGATGCGGCGCAGCTTGTGGTATTCGGAATCGGTGAGGGTTTGGGAAGGAGCAACGACAATACTTTCACCGGTATGTATCCCCAGCGGATCGAAGTTCTCCATATTACACACGGTGATGCAGTTGTCCTTCGAGTCACGCACGACTTCGTATTCAATTTCTTTCCAGCCGCCGAGCCACTCTTCGACAAGGACCTGGGCCTTGCCCCCGCCCGCGCTCATCCTTGCGAAAGCGCGTTCACAGCGGCGGCGGAGTTCGCCTTCATTCCGGCAGACGCCGGAACCCATGCCTCCCAGCGCGTAGGCCACGCGTACCATCACGGGGTACCCGATCTGCGCGGCCGCCTTTACGGCGCCCTCGACGCCGTCTTCCTGTGCCGCGCCGGCGCTTACCGCGACGCTTCGCGGCGTTTTCGCGCCGATTTCGCCGAGCCGCCGGACAAAGCGTTCGCGGTCTTCGGTATCCTCGATGGCCGACGCCGGCGTACCGAGCACCTTCACGCCGTATTTGTAGAGCGTCCCGTCGTTTTCCAGGGCGACGCCGGCGTTCAGCGCCGTCTGGCCTCCGAAGGAAAGGAAAAGGCCGTCGGGCCTTTCCTTTTCGATCACTTCGCGGATAAATTCCGGCGTTACCGGCAAAAAGTACGTGGCGTCCGCCATGCCTTCGCTGGTTTGTATCGTGGCGATATTGGGATTGATCAGGACGGTTTTAATTCCCTCTTCGCGCAGGGCCTTGAGCGCCTGGGAACCGGAATAGTCAAATTCTCCCGCCTGGCCGATCTTGAGCCCGCCCGAACCCAGAACCAGAACTTTTTTTATGTTCATCCGCGCGCGTCCCTTACCTGATCGACAAAACGGTCAATCATGAATTCCGTATCGCGCGGCCCCGGGCAGCCTTCGGGGTGAAACTGTACCGCGCTGAAAGGGCCGTCGCTGCAGCGTATTCCCTCGATGGTGTTGTCGTTGTTGTTGATCAGGGATATTTCCCAGCCGGGCGGAAGCGTTTCGCCGCGCACCGCGTAGCCGTGATTCTGGCTTGTGATGTAACAGCGCCCCGTCGATGTTTCCACGCAGGGCTGGTTTTGCCCCCGGTGGCCGTAGGGAAGGTTGTACGTGTCGGCGCCGGCGGCCAGGGCCATGATCTGGTTCCCCAGGCAGATGCCGAAAACAGGCCTGCCCTTGCCAAAGGCGCGGCGTACCATGGCGATGGTCTTGCCGCAGTCTTTGGGATCGCCGGGGCCGTTTGAAAGAAAAATGCCGTCAAAATCGAGGCCGCCCAGATCGTGGTTCCAGGGCACGCGTATCACCCGTACCCGTCGCTTGCGCAGACAGCGGATTATGTTGGCTTTTGCGCCGCAGTCAACAAGGACGATGGCGGGCAGGGCCGCCGCCTCCGCTTCGCCCATCACCGAGCCGTCGGCGGCCTCGGGAAGTATCACGCTTGCCGTATCCGGCGAAACATCGGCCACGGGGTACGCGACAACGCCGGAATCAAAGGTTACGTCGCGCGAACCTTCCACGAGAATTTTGCCCATCATCACCCCGTGTTCACGGAGCCGTACGGTAAGGGCGCGCGTATCGATGCCGAAGATGCCGGGTACGTTGTTTTTTTCAAGCCACGCGCCCAGAGTCGAGGCGCTGGCAAAGTGGCTGGGATCTTCGCAGGCCTCGGCCGCCACAAAGCCCGAAACCTGGACGCGCGGCGACTCGAAATGGACGGGTACGCCGGCGTTGTCAAAAAAAGGCTCGCCGTTTTTGGCAAGGGGAATTCCGTAATTTCCCATCAGGGGATAGGTGGCGGCAAGAATCTGCCCCCGAAAACTCGGATCGGTAAGGGACTGCGGATAACCCGACATACCGGTCGTAAAAACCACTTCCCCCGCCTGTGATCGGGCCTTGCCGAACGACCACCCCGCATATTCCGATCCGTCTTCCAGCACCAGTTTTGCCGTCCGCGCGCCTGTATTCATGGGATCCAGCATAACCCCTGAAGGCGTTACGGTCAAGCGGGGTGAAAATTTAGGAACGAAAACGCTGAATTTGACAAAAAAATACGCGAAAAACAGGCAAAATCGAACAAAATCGAAGCTTTTTGTTCCGAAAAACCATGCGCCTCAGTGGACAATGGCGTTTCGAGGTGGCAACAGGTACGGAAAGTAATGCCGCGGCCGGCTGGACAAAAAAAAACAAAACAGGTATAGTAATTGAAACGGACCTTTGGTCCTCAATGGCGCCGTACCCAAGCGGTAAGGGAGAGGTCTGCAAAACCTTTATGCGGCAGTTCGATTCTGCCCGGCGCCTTAACCCGAAGTCTTCATGGAACGGCCGCGCGCTGTCCGGCATAATACCGCAAAGAATGCGCCTTCTTCGTCTTTGTGGCGGGTATTCCGAATTTTTTACCGCAAAGACGAAAAAGGAACGGCGTCGGACACGGCGCTACTCTGCCGTCTCCGTTTCCGCCGGCGCATTGGCAAGTTTGTACAGTTCCTCGCTGATAAGCTCTTCAAAGGATGAACCGACCTGAAGGGCGTTATTGAGGAGTTCCTTCTTGACGACCGGATTCTCGGTGGCAAGGGCGAGCCGGTAGAGTTTCATTCCCTGTACCTGGTTATCGCTGGTCGAAAGCGTGTCCTGTTTGACAAAGCGCTTGTCGATGACGACCCAATTCTCGCTTAAATAAGCGCTGATACAGGAGAAGCTGTTTTCCGCCAGGCCGCTGTGTACGCCCACAATGGTGTATTGGGGGATGATATTGTTTTTCGAGGTAACCGGCGAATCCAGAACCGCCTTTGAATAGAGCACGGTATCGGGATAAAGGATTACGCCCGGAATGGCGTCTCCCGCGACCAGTCCCTTGATAACCCAGAGATCCTGACCGTCGCTTTCGATCAGTATAAAGTCGTGGTCTACCTTGGCGGGCATGCGGGTCATGCGCCGCTCTTCGCCCTTGAAGGTTACGGTGTCTCCGGCGTTGAGTGTTTTCTTCCAGTACACATTGCCGTCGTCCTTAAGTTCCCACAGGCTGGCCTGGGACAAAATAACACCCGGACTTAAAACAGGGCCGGCGATAAATTCCGCCTGACTTTCCTGGTTTTCGCCGCTTGCTTCGTCCGTTGTTTCCGGGGGCGCCGGTTTGGAACAGCCCGCCAAAACAAAAACCGTTACCACGGCAGCCAACACGGCCTTAAGACCGTTTACGTGTTTCATCTATCAAAATCCTCCTTACTATATTTTGGCGGCATTTTACCGCCATGATTACGGAAGAATATTCCCCGCGGCCAGATAGATCGCGTACCATTCGTCCCGCGTCAGGGTAATTTCGGCGGCCTTGACACATTCGGCCAGACGCCGGGCGTTCATTGTGCCCGTTACCGGCTGGATTTTCGCGGGGTGCCGCAGAATCCAGGCAAGGGCGACGGCGGTGTTGGTACTGCGGTGACGCGCGGCAATTTCATCAATCACCCTGTTCAGTTCGGGAAACTTCGGGTTGTCCAGGAAAACCCCGCCGAAAAAACCGTGCTGAAAGGGCGACCATGCCTGCACGGTAATATCGTGGAGCCTGCAGTAATCGAGTATGCCTCCGTTCCGGTTTACCGCCGCTTCATCGTTCATGTTGACATGGAGGCCCTCGCTCACCATGCCGGCGTGGGCAATGCTGAACTGAAGCTGGTTTGCCACAAGGGGCTGCCTGACATATTTTTTAAGCAGTTCTATCTGCGGCGGATTCTGGTTCGACACGCCGAAAAAGCGGACTTTGCCCTGGGCCGCCAGAATGCCGAAGGCCTCCGCCACTTCTTCCGGCTCCACAAGAATGTCCGGCCGGTGAAGCAGCAGTACGTCAAGATAATCGGTGCGCAGCCGCTTAAGGCATTGTTCGGTCGCGTCAAGGATGTGCGTTTTGGAAAAATCGAAAGCCGCTCCCTTGCGGATTCCCACTTTGCTCTGGATAAAAATATCGCTGCGCTTGATTCCCGCAAGACAGGCCGAAAGAATTTCTTCGCAGACGCCGTCGCCGTACACGTCGGCGTTGTCAAAAAAGTTCGCCCCCATGTCCAGAGCGCTTTTAACAAAGTTATCGGCGGCGGTCTTGTCGATCGTGTTGAGCCTCATACAGCCGACGGCTACCGCCGGTACTTCAAGGCCGGACAGGCCCAGATTGATTGTTTTCACTTTTCCTCCTAATAATACTATAATAATAAATCACCACAGGCGCTTTGGCTAAATAATTCCTCCCGATTTTGACAACGATTCCAGCAGTATGGGGATTGAGCGCAGGCCCTGGAACAGGGTGGAAAAATCGCGGTACCAGCTCATGTTACAGTCGTTACACGGAGCGCGGTTCAGATCGCGTTCCTTCATGGTAAGCATATTTCCCATAACCCCGGGAAGCTGCATACAGGGCCGCACATCGAAGAACCAGTCGACAAAGAGCACATGTCTGCCCCCGTGGCAGGGGTACTTTACCGAGGCCGGATCGCGAAGATAATTAATGATGTTTTGCATGGAGATGTCGGAATTGACGATGCTGTATTTTCCCGTCCGGTGAAGCCTGATCCCCTCTTCCAGGCCGTGAATCACGTCTTCCTTGGAAAAATTGATCGCCTCGCCGCCCAGGGGGTAGACCTGTGATTTTGAAAAAGTAGGATAATTGAGCGAAATAAAATCATAACCCATGTTTTTGGCGTGCCTGCACACCTCTTCAAGATGATAAAAATTGTTGTTCCAGATAAGGACCGAAGCCATGGTTTTGATCCCCGTTTTTTTTACCAGCTCCATGGCCCTGGCCATTTCGCCCATGATGTTGGGAATTTTCCGGCTTTTCGCCATGGTTTCCGGATCGCCTGAATCAAAAGAAATGGAGAGCAGGTCGCATCCGGCGTCCTCGAGTTTTTGCAGTATCGCGTCCCGCATAAGCAGCCGCGGCGCGGCGTCAAGCACGGCGTTATGCATGGCCCGTTTGCTGGCAAGCTTTACAAAGTCGATGATATTGGGATGAAGCAGGGGCTCGCCGCCGGTCAGGGTAAGATGACCCACGCCAAAGTCGGCGAGCCTGTTGATCACCGTCGAGGCTTTTTCGCGGTCGACAAAAACCTTGGGCTGCTGTTTCCAAATATCACAAAAATCGCATTGTGCGATACAGGCGTTGGTAATGGCGAATTCGCAGGCTTTAAAACGGTTTAAAACATAGTTTTTGGCTATGTTGAGTTTTTTTCGCAGTGACATTCCGGTTCCTTATACGCTGTCCAGAGCATCTTCGTAAAGACGGGTGTATTCACGGGCGGATTTGTTCCAGGAAAAATCCTGTTTCATGCCGCGGAGGCTCATCGCTTCAATGTGGTTTTTCCGGTTATACCATGCCCAGACCGCCCATCCTACGGTATTGTAAATGGCGCTGGGTGTCAGATCGTCAAACATAAAACCGGTGCCTTCGCCGGTTTTTTCGTCGTACTTTTTTACGGTGTCGGCAAGGCCGCCGGTGTTCCGTACAATGGGCACGGTTCCGTACGCCAGGGAATACATCTGGTTAAGGCCGCAGGGCTCGTACTGGCTCGGCATCAGGAAGAAATCGGCGCCCCCCTCAATAAGGTGCGAGGTTTCTTCGCTGTAGCCGATCCGGGCCCTGAAATTTGGAAGCCGCGAGGCAAGGTTCAAAATTTCGTGTTCCGCCCAGGGCTCGCCTGAACCAAGAAAAACAAACTGCAGCTTCATATCGCGGCAGATCGAAAACGCCGAACCGTATCCGGGGCCGAAAAGCTCGCCTATTCCCTTTTGGGCGGTAAGCCGCGTAACCATGCCGATCACCGGTATCCCGGCGTTTTCGGGAAGGCCGAAAAGCCGCTGGAGGGCCTGTTTTGCCAGGGCCTTGCCCCCCCTGTCCTTTGCGGAAAACGGAGCGGGCAGGTATTTGTCCAGCGCGGGATTCCACACGCCGTTGTCAATGCCGTTTAAGATGCCGCGGTAGTCGCCGCTCCTGCTCCGCAGGCATCCGTCCAGGCGAAAGCCGTGCTCCTGCCGCAGGGTTTCCCGCGCGTAGTTGGGTGAAACGGTGTTGAGCTTGTCCGCCGAATAGATTCCGCCTTTAAGAAGGTTCATCATGTTCCAGTCGTCAAAACACGATTGATAGAACACGTCCCAGCCAAGGTTGGTGTAAAAGAAATTGTCCTTGTTGTAAATTCCCTGATAGCCCAAATTATGAATGGTAAGCACCGATTTGGTTTCGGAAAAGGAACCGCTCTCGCTTGAGACGCCGTATTTTTCCCCGTACTTGAGGTAGACGGGAACCATGGCGGTAGGCCAGTCGTGGGCGTGTACAATGTCGGGATACCAGTCGATCTTGCGACAGAGCTGAAAACAGGCTTTGGAAACAAAGGTAAAACGCCGCGGATTGTCAAGAAAGTCGCTTTCGAAAGGGGCGCCGTAAATTCCTTCCCGCCCGAAGAAGGCTTCGTGATCAAAAAAATAGACGCGTACCGGATTATTTTTTGCCGAACCCGGAAGCACGGTCGTGTACACGGCGGTCCATTCCTCGCCGCCCCCGACGGGAACGCCCATGGCCCCTTCGAGCTTGTCGAGTTTGCCCCGGTCGATGCCGTAATAGCGCGGCATGGCGATCTTTACTTCATGGCCCAGTTTTGCCAGGGCCAGCGAAAGCGAAGGAACCGCGTCGGCGAGGCCGCCGGTCTTGGCAAAGGGCGCCGCCTCGCTGGTACACATAAGGATGTGACGCGGGATACCTTTGCCGCCTGTCCGCTCCAAAGCGCCCGCTGTTTTTGTCATCAGGAGCCCTTTAGAACGAATCGATCATGGAAAGTCCGTTTTCGCCGATAATTTTAAGCCCCTTGTCATGATCCTCCAGTTTGAAGATCACGACCGCCTTTCCTTCCTTTCCTTCGAGAGAGGCGTAGAGGTATTCAATATTCACGCTGGTTTTGCGGAAAAGTTCCATAACTTTGGCGAGGCTGCCGGGTCTGTCTTCGATTTCGACCGCCGCCACACTGGTGATCCGCGTGGTAAAGCCCGCTTCGTTGAGGGCAAGCACCGCTTTTTGGTGATCGTCAACGATAAGACGAAGAATTCCAAAATCCGCCGTATCGGCAATGCTGATTGCCCTGAGGTTGACCCCCGAATCGGCGAGCACCCTGGTTACCTCTCCCAGGCGGCCCGCGTTATTTTCAAGAAAAACAGAAATCTGCTTTATCTCCATAACGTATACTCCTTAGATTTAGCTTTAGATTTAGGCCTATATTTGCCTCTTGTCGATAACCCGCCTGGCCTTGCCGACGCTTCGTTCTATGGTCTTCGGTTCCACCAGTTTAACCCGCACGCCGATCTGGAGTTTTGACTTCATTACATTCTGAATCTTGGAACGCAGGCTTTCCAGGTTTTTGGTTTCGTCACTGAAAAATTCCTGCTTGACCTCGACCTGAAGTTCCACTTCGTCCAGATGGGTCGCCCCGCGGTCCACAACAATCAGGTACTGCGGCTCGGTGCCTTCGATTTCGAAGAGGGCGTGTTCGATCTGGCTGGGGAAGACGTTGACCCCGCGTATGATCAGCATGTCGTCGGTCCGTCCGAAGAGGCGGTGCATGCGTACCGTGGTCCGCCCGCAGGGACACTCGTCGTTCATAAAGTAGGTGATGTCGCGCGTACGGTAGCGGAGCAGGGGAGTGCCTTCCTTGGTAAGGGTCGTAAAGACCAGTTCCCCTTTTTCGCCCTCGCCGGCATGCTTTCCCGTTTCGGGATCGATAATTTCGGGAAAGAACAAATCCTCGTTAATGTGCAGGCCGTTCTGGGCTTCGCACTCAAAAGAAACGCCCGGGCCGATGATTTCGGTAAGGCCGTAGATGTCGTAGGCTTTCATGCCGTAGCGTTTTTCGATTTCCTTGCGCATATTTTCGCTCCAGGGCTCGGCGCCGAAACAGCCCTTGCTGATGGGAAGCTTTTTCAAATCTATGCCCGCGTCGGCGGCTTCTTCGGCCATGTAGAGCGCGTAACTGGGAGTGCAGGTAAGCATGGTGGAGCCGAAGTCCTGCATCACCATAAGCTGCCGCGCCGTGTTCCCGCTGGACATGGGGAGCACCTCGGCGCCGATGGCAAGCGCCCCGTAATGGGCGCCAGGACCGCCGGTAAAAAGACCGTAGCCGTAGCAGTTCTGGACAATGTCGTCTTTGGTACAGCCGCCCGCCGCCATGGTGCGGGCCATGGCTTCGCGCCAGATGTTGATGTCGCCGAGGGTGTATTCGTCGACTACCGGTTTGCCGGTGGTTCCCGAACTCATATGGACCTCGACGATCCTGTCTTTGGGACAGGCCAAAAGTCCCCGCGGGTACATTTCCCGCAGATCGTCCTTGGTGGTAAAGGGAAGTTTCTGGATGTCGTCAAGACGGTGAATATCCGCCGGGCGGACTCCCAGCCCGTCCATTTTTTCACGGTAAAAGGGAACCCGCTCATAGAGGGTTTCCACGAGGTTTTTGAGGTGCGCCAGCTGGAGCTTCCTTCGGGCCCCGCTTTCCATACACTCGTATTCCGCGTTGAAGATCATGCCGCCGTCCTTATATACGAAGATGGGCAAAGTATACCAGATTGAAGCCCGGCGGCGCAAGGCTTTTTCAGTTAAACAATGAGCCTCCGCGCGGTATCCTGGGCGCCGCGGTGGTTTGAACGGAGGCCCGTTCCGCAAGGAAATGATTTTTTTGCTGGCTTGCCAGCTCTAAAAAGAATATCCCGCCAGCACCAGCACCGCCATCTTCATGGGATCGGGGTTGTCGTTCAGGGTAAGAATATTGTACTGGAAACCCGCCCCTCCATACAGTCCGGGAATCCTGGAGGTGGTAAGTTTTATTCCCCCCTGGACCACAAAGGCAAGCGGGAAACCAATCGCTGTTTCAAACGGATGCTTGTCCTGGT
>JAITBL010000254.1 GCA_031283575.1 Treponema sp.
CGTCAAATCCCAGGCCGCGCCGTCTTTCTTCATCACCGCGGGCCTTTATTCGTAGCGGGGTCTAAGACCCCGCCGCTCTGCGGCGGTTCGAATTGGTAACACCAACGAAAAATGGCAGATCCCCCAGTAAAATAATTTCTTTGCAAACCGACGACACGCTGCTCTGCGGCAGGGCGAGTCATTGACAGTGATAATCCCCAAAAGTTTGAATATATTCCGTTCCATGGAACGCTCCTTTGTGTATAATTTTTCATACACGGTATGGACTTTATGCTCCTCAATTGTCCACCCCTAGGGGTGAAAGTTGCTTTCTTTGAATATCTCCCATAAACAAAGTGAATTTCCAAATAAGAGTCGATTAGTTATTTATACTATACCTTATGATACTAGTCAATGCCTTAGAAGCATTTATCATTTCTTTATAGGCTATGGCAATAGAAGAAACAAACATCAGGGATATACTGGCAAGAAATATCAAGGAAAACCGCCGGAAAAACGGTTTTTCCCAGGAAAAGCTGGCGGAAAAAGCTGGTATTTCCACGCCCTTTGTCGCCATGATAGAGGTTTCCCGCAAGTTCCCTACTCCCGAAGTACTGGAGCGCATAGCCGGAGCCCTGAATATAAAGACGTGGCAGCTTTTTGCCGTACCCCCTTCCCCCGAAGAGGCGATGGAACGGCTTCATCAGTCTATTATCAGGGATATCGATCAGGTGGTCGCAGAGGCGGTAAAAAAAGCTGTCGTGGAAAATCTTAAAAGCTAAAGCAGCTCATTCAGGCAGTAAGTCAAATCCCCAAGTTACTGTCGGCGATAAGCCGGTACTCGATGGAGTCGACCAGGGCCGCGCGGCTGGCGTCGATGATATCCTCGGAGACGCCCACGGTGGTCCACGCGGCGGGGCCGTTGGTGGATTCGATGAGGACCCGCACTTTAGCGGCGGTTGCCGCGCCGCCGTCGATAACACGCACCTTGTAGTCGGTAAGCCGCACCTGCTGAAGTTCCGGATAGAAGCGGCAGAGCGCCCGCCTCAAAGCGCCGTCGAGCGCGTGGACGGGGCCTTCGCCTTCGGCCGCGGCGATTTCGTCCCGCTCATCCACTCTCAGTTTGGCCCAGGCATGGGAACAGGAGATTGATTCGCCGGTAGGATGTTCGCTCATCACGCGGTAGGCAAGAATTTTAAAACGGGGCTTGTAGCGGCCAAGTTCACGGCGTATCAATAATTCAAAACTGGCGTCGGCCCCCTCAAAAGACCAGCCTTCGGCCTCCAGGGTCTTCAGTTTCAGCGCGAGCTTTTCCACGACCGGATGATCGCGGGTAACGGCGGGGTCGAGTTTTTGCACCCTGGCGGCAATGGCCGAACGGCCCCCGACTTCGCTCATCAGAAGATGCCGGTCATTCCCCACGAGGGCCGGATCAACATGCTCGAAAGAGCGGCTTGTTTTAAGGACCCCGTCGCTGTGCATTCCCCCTTTATGGGAAAAAGCCGAAGAACCCACGTAGGGCGTCGCCGCGGGCAGGGGAACGTTGGCGACTTCCGCCACAAGGCGGGTGATTTCCGAAATGCGGGAAAGCCGGCCCCGCGGAAGGCAGCGGCAGCCCAGCTTGAGTTCGAGGCTGGGGATCAGCACGGCAAGGCTCGTGTTACCGCAGCGTTCGCCGAAGCCGACCAGGGTTCCCTGAACGTGACGGCAGCCGGCCCTGACCGCGGCGGCGGCCGCTGCGGCGGCAAAGCCCGCGTCATTGTGGGCGTGAATGCCGATAAGGGCGGGCTTTCCGTCGGGCGCCGTGATTTCCGCAAGGGCGCCGGCGGCGAGGGAAACGCCGGCGGACACTTCGTCGGGAAAAGCGCCGCCGTTGGTGTCGCAGAGCACGATACGGTCCGCGCCGGCGCCGAGGGCGGCCTGTACGCAGGAGAGCGCGTATTCGCTGTTGGCCTTGACGCCGTCAAAAAAATGCTCGGCGTCAAACAGAACGATTCTTCCTTCATCTTTGAGGAAGGCGATCGTTTCGACAATCATGGCAAGGTTTTCTTCGGGACTGACGCGCAGCACTTCTTTTACATGGAAGTCCCAGCACTTGCCAAAGACGGAAAGCGCCGCCGCGTCCGAATCGAGCAGGGAGCGCAGCTGCGCGTCGTTTTTGGCCGTAACGCCGCTTTTGCGGGTCGGCCCGAACGCGCAGAGCCGCGCCGTACCCAGGGACAGCGAAGCGGCGGCGGCAAAAAATTCGGCGTCCTTGGGATTACTTCCCGGGTTTCCCGCCTCAATCCACGCGACGCCCAGCTCGTCAAGGGCGCGGACAACGGCAAGCTTGTCCTGCACCGAAAAAACAATGCCCTCGCCCTGGGCGCCGTCGCGCAGGGTAGTATCGAGAATTTCGATGCTGGTACTTTTGAGCTCCGTCATAATTGTCTCTGCCGCCAAATACGGTGTATAGTGTAATGTACCTATGGAAAAGAAACTATACGTTATCGGACACCGAAACCCCGACGCGGATTCAGTCATTTCCGCCGCCGCCTACGCGGCCCTCAAACAGACCCAGGGTATAAGCAACTGTTACGCCGCCCGCGCGGGCAACCTTAATCCCCAGACCGAATACATCTTCAAGCGCTTTAAGGCGGATGAGCCGGAGTACCTTCCCGATCTGATACCCAAAGCCGCCTATTACAAGGGCGAAACACGAACGGTTAACGAGGACACCGCCCTCTGGGAAGCTTTGGATATGATGGAAAAAGAGAATCTGCGCGTTCTTCCCATCGTCGATTCGCTGGGAGTGTACAAGAGCATGCTCCACTACCGGGGCTTCGCGCGCTATGTGATCACTCACATCAATCCACACCAAAAGGCGGTGTTTCCGGTTTCGATCAACCACCTTACCGAAACGCTGAGGGCCCAGCCGATCACGCTTTTTAACCGCGAGGAGGTCAAGGAATCCTCGATTATCGTGGCGGCTTCCTACAACCGTTTCTTTATGGAAACGCTGGACAGTACCAAAATCGCCCACGCGCTCGTGATCATAGGCGACCGTCTTGACCTTCAAAAATTCTGTATCGAGAAAAAAGTCCGGGCGCTGATTCTTTCAAACGGCCACACCCTCAGTCCCGAGCTGGCGGCCCTGGCGGAAGAAAACAGGGTGTCGGTCATGTCCAGTCCCTACGACACTTCTTCGACATCCATGCTGATCATTTATTCCGCGCCGGTGGGCGCGCTGGGGGATGACTCGGTTTCCCTGATACATCTGGCCGATCCCATCCGCAAAATCCGCGGGCCGCTTTCCCAGGCGCCTTCCCGCTGTCTTCCCGTCGGAGACGACGAAGGCCGCGTAACGGGCGTGCTCTTTGAAGTAGATCTGCTGAGCGAACCCAACATAGAGCTGATCATGGTTGATCACAACGAACGCAGCCAGGCTATCGAGGGAATTGAAAATTACCGTATTCGCGAGGTGATTGATCACCACCGTCTGGGCAATCTTTCGACCCAGTATCCCATTACATTTATCAACAAGCCCGTGGGGGCTACCTGCACGATCATCACCAACCTCTACCGCGAGCAGAAAATTCCCATGAAGAAAGAAATCGCTTCAATACTGCTCTGCGGCATTCTTACCGACACCCTGACTCTCAAGTCGGCGACGACAACCGACATCGACTGCGAAACGGCGCGCTACCTCGCCACGGTGACGGGCCTCGACATTGAAAGCCTCGGCCGCGATCTTGCCGTGGCCGCCAATCAGGCGCTGAGCCTTCCCGCGGATGAACTGGTGGCTCTTGACATGAAGGAATACACCGAAGGCGAGATACGTTTTTCGGTAAGCCAGATTGAGACGAATACCCCCGACGGCATGGCTTCGCGTACCGACGATATTCTTTTCGCGCTTGACAAACTGCGAAGCGAAAAGAACTGTTTCTTTTCGGCCCTCCTCGTTACCGACGTAACCACGCTGGATTCGCTGCTCTTTGCGGCGGGCAGCAAAAACTTCAGCGCCGGTCTGGGCTTTCCCAGCCCCGCGCCCGGGGTCTACGTGCTCAAGGGCATTGTTTCGCGCAAAAAACAGCTTATTCCGCTGCTTTCCGAACTGCTGGAAAAGGTACGGTAATATGCACCCCTCTTACCGCGACGACAGTATCCGCGCGGTGGACGCGAAATTCGAGGCGCAGAAAATCGCCTTTGCCCCGCTGGCCTTTCAGGCGGTAAGGGCGCTGCTTGATCTGGGCCTGCTCCGCGCGGTAAACGACGCGTCCGATCGCGGCCTTTCCCGCGAAGAAATGGCGGAAGCCGCGGGCATCTCCGAATACGGCGCCGGCGCGCTGGCGGAAATCGCCCTGGGTCTTGGCGTGTTTAAATTTGCCGATGCCGGCGATGCCGGTGAACGTTTCGTGCTGGGAAAGACAGGCTGGTTTCTGCTTGAAGACGAAATGACGCGGGTCAACTTTAACTTTGTAAGCGACATCTGTTACGAGGGCGCCGCCGCGCTCGGCCGCTCCGTTAAAAGCGGCAGGCCCGAAGGGCTCGCCGTTTTTGGCGCGTGGGCCACTATTTACGAGGCGCTTTCGTCGCTGCCGGCAAAGGCGCGGGAAAGCTGGTTCGCCTTCGATCACTTTTATTCCGACATAGCCTTTCCCGACGCGCTGCCCCTTGTGTTTTCCCGCAAACCCAAACGCCTTCTTGATATCGGGGGTAATACCGCCAAATGGGCCATCGCCTGCTGCCGCCATGATCCCGAAGTGCGCGTTACGGTGGTGGATCTGCCGGGTCAAACGGCCGTGGCGGAACGCAACGCCGCGGCGGCGGGTTTTGGCGATCGCGTTTCGGTACACGCCTGCGACATCTTTGACGGAGATCTTCCCACGAACGCCGACGCGGTATGGATGAGCCAGTTCCTTGACTGCTTTTCGCTCGATCACGTTACGGCTATCCTGGAAAAAATAGGCGGGGCCGTTTCCTCCGATTGCGACGTTTATGTCCTGGAGCCCCTGTGGGACCGGCAGCGCTTTGAGGCCGCCTCGTATTCGCTGCAGGCGGCCAGCCTCTACTTTACCTGTATGGCCAACGGCGAAAGCAAAATGTACCGTTTTGACGAACTGCGCCTCGCCGTCGAAAAAGCGGGTTTTACGCTGGCCGAAGCGCGCCACGATCTGGGCTCCAATTGCTATTCGCTGCTGAGGTTCCGCAAAGCATGAACGGAATGCTTTGCCGTGTCGAAGCGCTTCGGTATTCGGCGTGGCAAAGCGGCGCCGAAACGGAGCCGGATATTTCTTTTACCGGCGCGCTCTTTCGCCGCAGGCTTTCCCTTGTTTCCCGGATGACGATAAAAGTTATCCACGATCTTGATCCCCCCGACGCGCCGATCCTCTTCGCGTCCTGCCGCGGCGAAGTTTCACGGCAGTTCGGAATCAACCGTATGCTGATAGGGGAAGGGGAACTTTTACCGGCGGTCTTTTCCCTTTCCGTGTTTAACGCGCCGCCCGCTCTTGCTTCCATGGCCCTGAATCTCCGCGCGGGTTATACGGCGATCTGTCCCGCGGACAGGCGCTTTTCCGCGGTGATCGAAACGGCGGCGGCGGCGGTAATTGCCCGCGGCGGCGCCGCCGATAGCGCCGGCGCGGTGATCCTCGCCTACGCCGACGAAGGCCTCATCCCCGAATACGCGCCGCTTTCCGCCGAAAGCGAAACGCCGCTGGCCTTCGCGGCGCTGCTTGCCGTATCCGGCGCGGGCGGCGTTCCCCTGCCGTTCCGGGAAAGCCCGCGCGCTTTTCTTGAGGCGCTGCAAACGGAATTCGCCGCCGCAAAGACTCCTTCATGAAAGCCCTCTACCGGTACCATGTCGCCGCCAAATGGTTTTCATTTTTTATCTTCGGCGTGGGCACCCTGATTTTGGTTACCGCGTTTTTTCCGGTCATGAGGCTCTTTCTCCATCCCCGCCGGCGTTTTCAAAAAAGCGCCCGCTCTTTGGTTTCGTTCGTCTTTCGCTTTTTTGTGGGAATCATGACGGCCCTGCGTATTGTGGAACTGCGGCCCGGGGATCGCCGCGCTTACCGCAAGCTCGGGGGAAAGATAGCCGCCGCCAATCATCCGTCGCTGCTTGACGTGGTCATGCTCATCGCCCTGATCCCCAACGCGGACTGCATTGTGCGCGGCAGCCTTACCAGGACGATTATGCGGGGCATCATACGCCAGCTCTATATCCCCAACAGCGGAAACGCCGAAAAACTAATCGGCGACTGTGTCGCTTCGATCAGGGAAGGCAACTGCATCATCATCTTTCCCGAAGGAACCAGAACCCCCCGCGCCGGCGGGCAAAAGTTTAAAAAAGGCGCCGTCCGTATTGCCCTGGCGGCGCGCTGCCCCATCGTTCCCATACGCATAGGCGGCACCGACAAATTCGGCCTGGGAAAAAAAGATCCCTGGACGGCCTTTAATCCCACGGAAAAATACGTCTACCGCCTGGAAATCCTTGATGAACTGACGGGCGAAACCTGGGCGGATATGAACACGGCTCTGGCCGTCAGGCGCTGGAACGAAGCCCTCTACCGCGCCCTCTTTTCCTAGCCGCGGTCGTTTGACTTTTTTCGTTCCGCCGTTTATACTGTTTAAGTCATGAATGACCTTAAACGTGAAATCAAACAAATCATCGTCGGCGCCCTGGAACTGGAGGATATAAAGCCGGAAGACATCGCGGATTCCGAGCCCATCTTCGGCGCGGGACTGGGGCTTGATTCCATTGACGCGCTGGAACTGGGGGTCGCCCTCAAAAAAAAGTTCGGCGTCAAGTTTTCCGCGGAAAGCGCGGACAATAAAAAACACTTTGCGTCGGTGGACGCTCTTGCCTCGTATATTTCAGCGGCTTTGGAGGAAAGCAGGTGACAAAGGAACTTGTCTTTGAAAAACTTAAAACCATTTTAATGGAAGAATTTGAACTGGAGTCTGACGCGGTAACGCCCGAAGCGAATCTGCTTACCGACCTTGATCTTGACTCTATTGATGCCGTGGATCTTATCGTCAAGATGAAGCCCCTGCTTTCGGGCAAAATCGAGAGCGAGCAGTTTAAGCATGTAAGAACCGTCCAGGATGTGGTCGAAGTCCTCTATCCCCTGGTCAAGGCGGAGGCCGCGGGACCGGCGCGTTTAATCGAATCGTGAACAGAACCGCCGGCCGCGTTCTGGCCGGGCTTCCCTTTATCGCGGCGGCGGCCTATCCGCCGCTTGTTTTCTGCGCCCTCGTTGTCTTTAAGCTTCCCCTTCGCGCCGTTTCCCTCGCGGCGGCGGGCTTCGGCCTTGTCTATTTTATTTCCGCCTCGGGAACGAAAAAAAAAAGCCCGCCGTCCACGCCCTGCTGCTTGCCGGCGTCGGGGCGCTGGCCTTTTTAGGCAATAGACCCTTTATCCTCAAACTTTACCCGCTCTGCATCAACGCCGTCCTTTTGGGCGCTTTCGGCTATACCCTCATCGCGCCGCCGTCAATGGCCTTTCGCTTTGCCCTGTTCGCGGACCGCCTGCAAAAAGATCCGCTCAAGCGGATTCGCGGCTCTCCGGGGGCAAAGCGCGTCGAGGCCTACTGTTACAAGGTGTCGGCGCTCTGGTGCGTGTTTTTTATCCTTAACGGAAGCGCCGCGCTCTACACGATCTTTTGGGCAAGCGAAAGCGCGTGGGCGCTCTACAACGGCGGCGTTTCCTATATTTTCATGGGAACCCTTTTTGTGGTAGAATGGATCGTACGAAAAATGGTTGAAAAGCAAATACCCAAAGCCGCGCCGCTTTCGCGCTTTCGCGAGGATTCGCGCCCCCGTGACGCGGTTGTATGTTTTAGCGGAAGTTACGGCGGCGGCAATTTCCGTACCTGGGCCGATTTTTTGGCGGGAAGCGCCGCGCTCCGCAAACGCATAAGCGCGGAAAAGGCGGAACGCTGGATTCTCCACTGTAATGATTACTGGTACTTTCTCCTCGCCTTTACCGCCCTGCTCCAGTGCGGGAAACAGGCGCTCCTCACCGCCAACATCGCCCCGCTCTATATCGCCGAAATAGCCGGCGGCAGGGATGATATCGCCCTGCTCACCGACCATGCCGAAGCCGCGGGGCTGTGCGGAGCCAAAGCGCTTCTGGAAAAAAGTTTTTACGTACCCGCCGTCGCCGTGCCCGATAATGGCGCGGAAATTACCGGCGGCGCGTTGCCGCCGCTTGACGCCGGTGAAACGGTGATCGTTATGTACACGTCGGGAACCACGGGCCGGCCCAAGGCGGTGTACCAGCGGCTTACCGAATTCGAAGCGGACAACGCCTTTATTCTTTCCAAATGGGGAGAAGAATTTCTTTCGCGCAAAGTGTGTTCCTCGGTGAGCCCCCACCACATCTACGGCCTTCTCTTTTCCGTAATGCTTCCCTTTACCGCCGGGGTTCCCTTCCGCCGCGAGCGTATCGAATACCCCGAAACGCTTGAAGAACTGCGGGACGTATCGTATCTTTTTGTTACCGTGCCGGCTTTTCTCAAGCGCTGTGTCGAAGGCATGGACGAAGACGGCGCGGGAAATACGCGCAGCCTCGGCTTAAACTCTCCGTGGATTTTTACCTCGGGCGGCGCCGTTCTTCCCGATGTGGCGAAAAAGACCGAAGCCGCCCTGGGTTTCTGGCCGCTGGAAGTGTACGGCAGTACCGAGACATCGGGCATTGCCTGGCGGCAGTCCAAATCGGGGCCGGAGTGGACGCCCTTTGACAACGCGAAAATCTGGCTGAACGGCGAAGGCTGCCTCGTGATTCAGTCTCCCTATATCAAAGACCCCGAAGGATTTACCACCGGCGACCTGGCCGAAATTTTTGACGACGGCCGCTTTCTTCTTAAAGGCAGGGCCGACTCCATTGTCAAAATCGAAGAAAAACGCATCTCCCTGCCGGAGGTGGAAGCGCGGCTTCTCCGGTCGGATCTTGTTTCCGACGCCGCCGTTATCGCGATTCAGGGAAAACGGCAGTACCTTGCCGCGGCCCTGGCCCTGAACGCGGCGGGCGCTTCGCGTTTTGCCGGTACGGAAAAACGCCGCGTCAACCAATGGTTTCGCGAATACCTTGGACAGTTTTTTGAACCCATGGTGATTCCCAAACGCTGGCGCTACCTCCAGGCGCTGCCCCGTAATCCCCAGGGCAAGATCCAGAACGAAGCGATCCGCGCCCTCTTTACGGATGAAAAACCGGAACGGGGATCAGGCGATGCTTAGCCTTTGCGAAGGAGTCGACTGCGTTATGCTTGAACGGAAAAACGAAGACGATTCCGCGTCCGCCGAATTTTCCCTGAGCGTTTCGCTTTCCAGCCCCTACTTTGACGGGCACTTCCCCGCCTTTAAAATTCTTCCCGCCGTGGCCCAAATCGATCTAATTACCCGCTGCGCGGAAGCGGCTTTTGGCTGTTCGCGCCTGATCGCCTCTTCGCGCCGGATCAAATTCAGCAATATAATATCCCCCGACACCCCCGTGCGCCTGATCCTTGGCTACCGGGAAAAAGACAGGCGGCTGCGTTTTACGCTTTTTTCGCCCGATGAAGACGGCAGGCGTTATTCTTCCGGTATCGTAACGCTTTATCCGAATCCGGGGCCGGCGGCTTCAGGGCGGAAAGATTCGTCCGGACAAAACCCCGCGTCAGGGACGCCGGCGGAGGGCAAGTGAGGCAGGGCTTTCTCATTCCCCTCTATAATCACGGCTCCACGATCAAACAGGTCACGGCCTCCCTTGCCGGAGAGGGGCTTCCCATCATCATTGTTGACGACGGGAGCGACGGGGAAACCAAACGCCGCCTGAAAGAAACCCTTGACGCCTTTCCCCTTGCCGAAGCGCTGCGCCTTGAAAAAAATTCGGGAAAGGGCGCCGCGCTTATTGCCGGTTTTTTACACGCGCGCGGCAGGGGGCTGACCCATGTACTGCAGATCGACGCCGACGGTCAACACGACTCCTCGCGCGCGCGCTTTTTTCTCGAGGAATCCGCGCGGCGGCCGGAAGCGGCGATCTGCGGCATGCCCGAATACGACGGGAGCGTTCCCCTCGTCAGGCTGAAGGGCCGCGCGCTTTCCCGCTTTTGGTCGCGGATATGTACGCTGTCGACCGACATCAAAGACAGCCTCTGCGGTTTCCGCGTTTATCCGGTGGAAGCGTCCCTTCGCGTCATACGGCGTACCCTCATCGACAAGCGCATGGGTTTTGATTCCGAACTGCTGGTACGCCTTCACTGGGCGGGGACGCCCCTGATCTTTTTTCCGGTTAAAGTGATATATCCCCCTGGGGGCATTTCCCACTTCCGCATGGCGGCCGACAACGCGCGTATCAGCCTTGCGTTTACGCGGCTCTTCTTCGGCATGATAGTCCGTCTTCCCGCGCTGCTTGGCAGAAAGCTGAAACGCGCCCGAACGCCCGAAACAAAACAACGGCTTTCCCCGCCCTGAAAGGCGGTATATCGTTCCGCAAGAAATTATTTGACTGTGGGGTTTGTTGCATGCAATCGAAACAGAACAGTTCTGAAGCGCCGCAGGCTTCCGCCGAAAGGCGGGTTCGGGATCACGGCGCTTCGGCGCTTCACTGGACGGAGCACCGGGAAGCCGCCTCCGCCTACTGGCAGCCCAGGCTGCTCCACATTCTGTTCAGGCTCCTTCCCGCTCCTCTGCTCCGCTGTCTTGCCTTTCCCGTAGCTTTTGTTTATTTTCTTACGGCGCACAAAGCCCGTATCGAATCGCGCCGCTATCTCGACAGGGTTGCCGCTTTCCGTGATCAAAACAAAGTTTCAGGCGGCGGAAAACTCAGCGTACTTAAACACATCACCGCGTTTGCCCTTGCCATTGTCGAAAAGGTCGAAGCCTGGGGCGGCAAGATTGACTTCAAGCGCGTACATTTTCAGGACGATGACATAGGCGGGCTGCTTGAGCTGCTTGAAAAAGGCGGCGGCGCGGTTCTCCTCTGTTCGCATTTGGGCAATACGGAATTGCTCCGCGCCCTGGCGGATTATTCCCGTACCGGCGTGTCGCGGAACATTCCGGTAATTTCGGTGATCGACGCCAAAGTCACTCCGTTCTTTTCCCGCATGCTTGGCGAGCTTAATCCCCGTTCCCTCCTTCGGGTACTCGGCGTCCGTGATTTAAACGCCGGCGCCGTACAGCTGCTTGGCGGCCACCTTGGCGCGGGCGGCCTTGCCGTCATTGCCGCGGATCGTACGCCGCCGCCCGATCATTCCGCGCCGGACACCGGCGTCGGCGCGGCGGCAGGGCGTGAGCGGCACAGGCCTTTCAGCATTTCCTTTCTCGGCGGCACGGCGCAGTTCCCGCTGGGGCCCTTTGTTCTCGCGTCGCTGCTTGACGCGCCGGTCTACGCGGTTTTCGCCCTGCGCCAAGGCGATCTTTCCGTTTCACCCGAATACAACATGCACGTGCGGCGCGTGGTCATGACCGGTGATACTCCGCGCCGCGGCCGCCTTGAAAGGGCGGCCCGCGAGTTCGCCCTGCTCCTTGAAAGCCACTGTTTGGAACACCCCTATCAATGGTATAATTTTTTTGATTTTTGGAGGCCTCATGGATCCCCACAGCCTGAGCGCCGAGGCTGAATTTACCGTGGAATTCTACGATGTGGATTCGATGGAAATCGTCTGGCACGGCAACTATGTTAAATATATGGAGAAGGCCCGCTGCGCCCTGCTCAACAAGATCGGTTACGGCTACCGCGCGATGAAAGAATCGGGCTACGCTTTTCCGGTAACCGGCGTGTCGCTCAAATTTATCCGCCCGCTCCGTTTTGGCGAAAGCGTTCGCGTACGCGCCGTTCTTGACGAATACGAAAACCGCATCAGAATCAAGTACGAATTTTATAACGCCGAAGGCGCCGTTACCACCAGGGGGACAAGCACCCAAATGGCTTTCCACATCGAAAAGAATGAATCAAGTTTTGAATGTCCCGCGTTTTTTATTGAGCGCGTCGAAAACATGCTCAGGGAAACAGAACGCGATGCGGACTAAATTCTTTTTTCTGCTGGCGTTTCTGCCGGCCCTGCTGTGCGCCCAGGTTCCCCGTGACAAAATTTTTAACAGCCCCCTCACCGAAGCAAAGCGCCGGCGTTTTGAGGCGATCTGCGCGGTCATGGCGGCCCATCCCGTGGCGCGCGGCGATTTTGTCCAGACCAAAACAATCAGCCGCCTTGGGCGCACCCTGGTTTCGCGGGGCGTGTTTACCATCGCCCGCGGCGAGGGGATGATCTGGGATACCCGCTCGCCCTATCCTTCGATTATGGCGCTTGGAAAAGATTACCTTGTGGAAATCGCCGGGGGCAAAAAAAGGCGCATGGACGCTTCGGGGAACATGACCTTTGTCCGCATCGCCGAAACGATGAGCGCCGTTTTTTCGGGCAATATCGCGTCGCTTACCGCGAACTTTGAAATCTATTTTGCCGAAACGGAAAGAAGCTGGACCCTGGCCCTTGTTCCCAAAGACGGCGCGATCAGACAGTTTGCCGCGGCAATTATTATGGAAGGAGAAAGCGCCTCTTCCGCTGTCAAATCACTGCGTTTCTACGAGCAGGGCGGCGACACCGTCAGTTACGAGCTTTCAAACCAGACCTACGCGCAAACCCTTAACGCCGATGAAAAAGCCTGCCTTTCCGGCTAGCGCCGTCTGGGTCCTGTTTCACGGAGGACTCGCCCTGTTCCTTGGGGCGGCGTTCCTTTTGGGTCTTCGACCCAAAATCGACGCGGATCTCCAAAGCCTTATTCCGTCGGCCGCCGCGGCCGGTTTCCGCGAAGCGGACCGCGCCCTTGGCCTGCGCAGCGGCGCCGGCGTTATCATTATGGCCGAAGCGGACGACTTTGCCGCCGCCCGCGCGGCGGCGGCGGCGCTGTACGATCAGTTGAAAAACGGCGCCGCCTTCGCCGAACTTTCCTTTTACGCCGATGATCTTATGGGCGAAATCACGGCCTACGCCGGCGCTTACCGTTATCAGCTGCTGGACAGGGAAACGGTAACTTTACTCGAAACGGGCAAAGCCCATACCGTGTCCGAAGAGGCCCTTGCCAGGGCTTACGGCGCTTTTTCTTTTTCTCCACTGGAAAATCTGGACCGCGATCCCTTTTTGCTTTCAAACCGTATACTCGGCAATTTTGTTTCCGCCGCGGCGGCGGGCGGGGGGCAAATGTCGATGCGGGAGGGGGTTTTGTCGGCGGACTACGAAGGCAAATGCTACGTGATGATTCGCGGCCGCCTGAGCAAAAGCGGCGCCGCGTTAACAAACCGGCAAAGCGCTGTCCGCGTTATTTATGACGCGGCGCAAACGGTAAACGCCGGCGCGGCGCGTTTTTTATTTTCGGGCGTGCCCTTTCACAGCTACGAAAGTTCTTCCCTTGCCCAAAGGGAAATCGGCGTTATCAGTACGGTAACGGTAATCATTATACTCATCATGTTTCTGTTCGTCTTTCGCTCCCTTCTGCCCGTGCTCATGATACTTTTTGCCGCCGCCGCGTCGGTTTTCGCGGGAGCTTCTTCGGTACTGCTTTTCTTTCGCGGCATCAATATACTTACTTTTGTCTTTGGCGTTTCCCTCATCGGGATATGCGTTGACTATTCGGTGCATTTTTTTATGCGCCGGCGCGGCGGCCTTTCGGGCGGAGAAATCCGCGCTCAAATTATGCGCGGCGTCAGTTTAAGTTTTATCTCGTCGCTTATCGCCTTCTGCGCCCTCTTTTTTACTCCGTTCGCCATACTCAAGCAATTCGCCCTTTTTTCCGCGGCGGGACTTTTTTCAAGTTATCTGAGCGCGCTTTTTCTCTTTCCCGCGCTGCCGTCAATAAGCGCGGACAAACGCGGAACGGCGGCAAACAACCGCGGAAGCGCGGCCCGCCTTTTCCGGAAATTGCCCGTCCGCGAAAAAAAATTCCGCGCGGCCGCCGCGGCGCCGCTCATTCTCGTTCCCTTGCTGTTACTCGCCCTGAACCGGCAGAACCTTGCCGTTAAAAACAGCATACGGAATTTGTACACCATGCCCCCCGCCCTGCTCGAATCGGAAAAAATCGCCGCGCGGCTTTTTAATTACAGCGCCATTCCGTCTTACGTGATTATCCGGGGAGACAACGAAGAACAGGTCCTTGAACGCGAAGAAGCGTTCCGGGCCGCCTACCGCGGCGAATGTCTGGGAGTTTCCCGTTTTGTCCCTTCCCGTAAAAGCCAGGAACGCAGTTACCGCGCTTCGCGGGCCCTGATTCCGTTTGCCGAAATTCAGTTTATGTCCCTGGGCTTTTCTCCCCACAGGGCCGCCCCGTTCCGCGACGAACTTGCCGCCCAAAAGGATCGCTATGTGACGCTGGAGACGGCGCCGGGCGGCATAAAACAGCTCTGCGCCAATCTGTGGATCGGAGCGCCGGAAGGGGCCGCGGAACCGGCGGCGCTTTACACCTGCCTTATGCCCCTCAACCCAAACGCCGGGGATCTTGGCGAACTTGAGACGGCCGCCGAAAACTTTGAATGGGCCGCCCTGATCAATAAAACCGGCGGCATCGATAGGGAACTGGATTCGCTTACTGCGGCCATGCTGCGCTTTCTCGCCGCCGCCTACGTCATAATTCTTGCCGCCGTCTTCTGCTATTACCGTTTTGTCAAAAAAGCCCCGCTTGCGGGAGCGCTCAAAATCGCCGCCGTGCCGCTCATCCTCGCCGGCGCAAGCCTGGGCATTCTCTCCTGTTTCGGCGCGGCGCTTTCCTTTTTTAGCGCGGTGGGGATCATGCTCGCCTTTGGCCTTGGCCTGGATTATATTTTTTATTTGACCGAAGACGCTTCACGGACGGATCGTTTCTCTTCCGCCGAAGGCGCGGTTATTCTTTCCTATCTTACCACGGCCCTTTCCTTCGGCGCGCTGCTGGCAAGTTCCTTTCCGCCTGTCAGAATTTTTGCCCTCGCCGTTTTCCCCGCTTTAAGCGCCGCCTTCTGCGCGGCCATGCTGTTTAAGGGAAGGAATCCTTAATTTCCTGGGGTTTGCCGCGGCTCAAACAGGAAACAAGGCGCGTCAACGTTCCGAACGCGGGCTGTCAACCCAGCCTGTCGCAGAAATTTTTTTAAGGTCAAAAACTAATTCTTCTTTGGTAAAAGATCTTACGGCTAATACAAAATCCATGCATACGCCCTTCTCCGAATGAAACAACAGGCTCACCGGTTCGCCCGCTCTTTTTGGCGGGTGAAAACAGGCTTTTCACATGGCTGCGAATATAGTTTGGGCACAGGAAAACAACGGGAACCTGGTGCGGAAAGAAAGCGCCGAGAAGACCCACGGGGAAATGGAACGAAGACCGGTTGACCTATGATACGGGTACGGGTATTATACGGAATTAAGCGCAAGGCTTTCCGGCGCCGAAAGGTGGATGAAAATTGATTAAAAAATCTGACAGGCCCGTGGCGCTCGTTCCTCCAAAGCCTTTTTGAGGCGAGCGCCAAAGGCGCGTTCCCGCAGGCGGCCAAAAATGTGCGCAAGCGCAACTTACCAACATAAGTAACACGGCGTGCGCCCAGGAATGCGCGCGAACAAATGAGCGCGGCTACACCACTTGATGTAGCATGGC
>JAITBL010000266.1 GCA_031283575.1 Treponema sp.
CATAGGTTCCCATGTCGGGCAGAGCGCCGATGTAAGGATGATTGAAGAAAGCGGAGGCCCCAAGCCCCATCAGATCAAACGCCGCGTCTACGAATTTTACATGCCCGATCAGAATGTCAAATTTGAAGTTGACTACGAGGTGACCGTGGGCTTTCGTGACAGAATTGCCTACGTCGCCCAGGCCGCAAAGCGGGGCGGAGGCTATAAATCGGGAATAGATCAGGATACGGCAACCAGCTGGGGAACGGCAAGCAACGATCTGCAGGCTGTAATCAACAGTTATACTCCGGGTCTTTACGCCGAAATCTGGCTCCTCAAGGGAACCTACACCGTCCCCAATCCGGCGGACTATACCGTTCCCGTGCCAAATGAAACGGGGCCTGTGTTTACGGCGTCTTCTCCGTCTGGTTATCATGTTCCGGGGATGCCCATATCGGGCATAAGCGTGCGGGGAGACATTGCCTTTGTTATACGGCCGGAGCTTCCCCCCCTGCGCGGCGGTTTTGAAGAGGATCACTACGACGAGTCGGAACGTTTCCAGGCTCCCTATGTTGATTTAGGCCCCGGCAAGGAAGCTGCGGAATACCAGGCTGCCCGCAAAACGGTCTTAAGCGGCGCAGGCGCCGCTTATCATGTGGTTATTGCGTCGGGTGTTACCGCCGCAATAGACACCCTTACCATAACGGGGGGCCTGGGACCGGCGCTTGACGCTTCTGTTACTGTTAATGGAAATTCCGTTTCGCGGCAGGCCGGAGGGGGCATGCATATAGTCAACAGCGAAATGGCCCTTACAAATCTGCTGGTGAGGAACAACAAGACGAGGAGAGGCGCGGGGATGTATGTAAAATCCTCCGGGCAGCGGAGCGAGCTTAACCGCGTGTATTTTTTCAGCAATACGGCCCTTGAGTCAGGCGGCGGCATGTACAACGAAGCGGGCGCCGGAAATTTCGTGCTTGAAATCAACAACAGCCGTTTTGAGGAAAATAAATCGGTAGATACAGGCGGGGGCCTTTATATCTCAGGCGCCAATTGTACGCCGACGATAAGGGGATCAGACTTTATTTCCAATTCAGCCCAGCAGGGAGGCGGCATTTATACGGCCGGGGGCAATACCGTTTTCAGCAGGATCACGGTGGAAAAAAACTGGACATCGGGAAACGGCGCCGGAATTTACAATGCAAACGCCTCCGCCACTGTTTCAAAATTTGACAATATCACCGTGCAGGAAAACGAATCGAAGGGCGGAAACGGCATAGGCATATACAACACGGGCACTCTCCACATGACAAACGCAAAGATAAAGGAGAATGTCAGAACAAGCGGCGGGCCTTCAGGCGGCGGCATGTACAACGCGGGCACAGCCCTTTTTGGGAATGTTACCATAGAGAACAACAGCGCAAATACCGGGGCGGGCATTACAAATGCCGGCAGTTTGAGCCTTGCCAACGTTATCATACGGAACAACAATGTTGTTAACGGAAGCGCCGTTTCCGGAAGCGCCGCGGGGCTTTACAACGTCTGCCTCAACGCCGGTGCTGTAAAGGCCCTCTTGAACAATGTAACCATAGCGGGGAACAGCGGCGGGGGGATCTACAACGAATTTGAAGGCGTCCCCGACAACGGAAGCGCCGGCGGCGTCCTCAGCGTTATCCTTAACAACGTGCGTATTTCAGGCAATTCGGCTTCAGGCGCGGGTCCGGCAATATTCAACCGCTATTACCGGTATTCCGGTAAAGGCATAGAGCTTACCCTGAACAATACAACCATAGCGGGGAACTACGCTCCGGGCGGCATCCGCAATACGGCAATTTACAACTGGAAAGATACCAGTCTCCTGGGCGCCGCTTTTGTGGAAGACGAAGCGGGTGAGTCTTTGACAAAGCGTTCCTTCCCTGTCTACGTGCAGATACGCAATTCTGTTATACACGGAAACTCGAACTCGTCTGCGGCACATCCGAATATTGCCTGGGTTAGCGGTTCGGCCGATGTTATCCCGACAGCCGATCGTGAAGTTATCATAAATTCATTTATCGAGGATAAACCGCATCCCGTGTTCAATCCCGCGGGAAATACGGATCCCGGTTTTGTTTCGCCGCTTTCTTCACCTTCCCGAAGCGACGGGGGGAACTACAGGCTGTCGGCGGGAAGCCCCCTCATAGACCGCGGAATGCCCGGGCATTTTCCTTCAAACGACAATCTGCTGCTTACGCAGCTTTTCTGGAAAACGCTGGAAGGCGCTACAATAGAACCGTACCGTCCGCTGCTTAATATACCGGTGCAGCTTTTGGTGATTTCAGGTTTTCCCTTTATGGACTACAGGGGTGTCTCCAGCTATTTCCTGGTGCGCGATAACGGTTTTAATGTAGGGGATCTCCGTGATCCGGCCGGCGCCGCCGTAGAAAACTACAGAACCAGCGGACAGGACATAGGCGCGTATAAAAAATATCCCTGACGGAGGAATGAGTGAAACGGCTATTGTTGTTTATAATTGTATGCGCGTGTACGGGCGCCTTTGCCGCGGCCCAGACCGGGGAGTCCGCGATACACAAACCCTTCTCGGTCGCGGGCGGTATTGAATTGACGCAGAACGACAGGGTAAGCATACTGCCCGAATTATTTGTCATGAGTGATTACGAGCTTTCCCGTTATTTCGGCTTCGGGATACGGGGCGGTCTTACTTTTGCCTCCAACAAGCCATCGGACAGGCTGGTTTCCGTCATGGAGGGGGTTCTTTACGGACGTTTTTATGTTTATGATTTTGGCTGGATACGGCCCTTTATACAAACAGGGGTCGGCGTCAGCGTAAACCGTGAGCAGGAATACGAGGTCTACGATGCCCTGGGCGAAGTAAATTTTGGCGCCCGGGCTCACCTGAAAGGCTGGTTTATAGAATCGTCTTTCCGTGCGGGATACCCCTTCCGCGTAGCCTTCGGCCTTGCTGTGGGACACAGTTTCCTTCCCTGATCTATGGAGTATACCTTGAAACGGATAACATTGCTGCTTTTTTTGTTGTCGTGCACCCTGCTTGCGCCTGTCTTTACCGCTGCGGAAACTCCCGGTGAAGAGACGGCGGAAGCGCGGCCCGCTGTTAAAAAAAACGCGTTCCTTGAGGGGATAAAGGGGCTGTCCCTCGGAATAGACGCGGGAACCCATGAGTATCCCCTTGAAGTGTGGTACACGAACCGTTACCTGGACGGCTACAGCATCCGGTCCTTTTTTCTGAAGCCCTACATACTCTACAACCGTACCATTGACGATTTTGAAATATATGCAGAAGCGGATTTTGCCATTGATATGGCGGCGGCCGATCCTTCCCCCGCGGCGCTTGCCCTTAACGGAAAGGACGCCGACAGAAGAACCTGGTTCAGCATCTATCTGGAAGAAGGCCTGACGTACAGGCTGCCCATAGAACGCATTCCCGGGACTCTTTTCACGTATATAAACCACCGGGACAATATCTACGCCGCGCCTCAATTTCCCGAAGAAACGGGGGCGCTTATCGAAGACAGGCGCCTTGAAACTTACCTTGGCCGCTTTGAATGGGGCGCGGGCTACCGGCAGGATTTTGAAAAAGCCGGGTCCTTTAACTGGGAACTGGGCCTTCCCCTTTCCTATCTTGACCGGGCAAGAGGCGGCATAGGTTTTGGCGTGGATGTGCGGATGGGTTATAAGGACGGGTACAACCTGGGTCTGGGCGGCGGGATAGCCATAAAGCTGGCGTTTGTTCCCAAAGCGCGGTACGCCGCGACCGAATTTTATATTACCTATGACTGGTTTAATTTTCAGGCGGAACTTGTCATTACAGCCTTTGGAGGCTTTGAGCGTATGGCCATAAGGCCCCTGGTTGTTTACCGGTTCAAAAACATCAACCTGAAACTCGGGGTGGATTTGACCGGCCTGGGCGCGTATCCGGCTTTTTCACCGTATTTGGGATTCCAGTGGAATTTTTAAGGTGTATACCAGGTGTATAATTGAATAAAAAGCCGGTTCTTGCCGTATTTTTTCTGTTCTTTGCTGTTCTCCGCCTTTCCGCCCAGGAAAAGGGCGTGTTTTCGCCTGGAATTTTGGCTGAAGCCAACGCCAATACCAGGCGCGGCTACGGTCTTGCGGGTGGTTTTTTTGCCGGTTACGGCATCACCGATCACATTGCCGCAGGCATAAAGGCCGATTACGGGACCGACTTTTATGATGTTTCTTCACTGGAAGGCCTTGCCTACGGCCGTTATTATTTTCTTGATACTTTTATACCCTTTCCTTTTTTTGTGCAGGCCGGCGCCGGCGTGATCACGCTGTTTGAAAAAGGAAGAAAGGTTCCTTCGGTTCTGGTTGACGGCAGCATAGGGATACGTTTTCCCATAAAAAAATTCTACACGGAACAGTACCTCCGTTTCGGCTGGCCTACCGGCTTTGGTTTCGGCATAGCGCTGGGTTACCGTTTCGGCGCAAAGGACAAGCCGCCGCCTGAACTTCCACCGCCTCCACCGCCTGAGCCGCCTCCACCGCCCGAGCCGCCTTCGCCTCTTGCGCCTCTTGTGCCGCCGCCTCCACCGCCTGAGCCGCCTTCGCCTGTGCCCGAGC
>JAITBL010000107.1 GCA_031283575.1 Treponema sp.
TGGCCGCTTCTTCATCAGTCGGCCCGGAAGCCATACGTTCCATTCCGCTTCTGTGCTCAAGACAGGCGCTCATTCATAACGAGTTGTCCGGCTGGCTTGGTGATAATTTTGAAAAGTTACATATTGTGGCTGTCTATAACTTGATTTACAATGCCGCTCTTATGGTTGAAGAAGGCATCGGATATGCGGTATGTCTGGATAAGCTTGTGAATATGGACAGCCGCCTCTGTTTCAGGCCGCTCGCGCCGCGCTTTGAATCGCATCTGTACCTTGTGTGGAAAAAATATCAACTGTTTTCAAAGGCGGCTGAATTGTTTTTACATACCCTGGAGGATGAGGTGATGGCGGTATCATAATTCACGATCTTGGCCGCAGACTACAGGGCTTCGGCAAAGCGGAGGAGCGCGCCGGTAATTATCTTTTGCCCTTCGGTATTGGGATGTATCCCGTCCTCGCACAAAAAAGCGTCGATACGCCTGAATTTCAGAAAGGCGCCGCGCAGGTCGATCAGGCGGGAACCCGTTTCGGCGGCGATTTTTTCCACCATGCGGGAATACGATTCCTGGAAACGGTAAATCGTGGTAATGCTTCCGCCAAGCCATTTGAGCACGTTTTCCCTGTTCAGGCCACCGCAAAACCAGTCGAAAAAACGCTGCGGCTCAAGGGGCGGCAGGGTCGCCAGAACCGGTTTGATGAACTTCTCTTTGAGGGTCCGTATAATCCCGTGATAGACGGCGTAAAAACTCTCCAGCGGCATATGGGGACTGTGCTCGGCGTCGGGGTTTTCGGCGATTTCTTTCCAGTTAAAGTCGCAGTCGTTTCCGCCGTACTCAAGCAGCACCATGTCATAGACATTGCCGTTGTCAAGGCGTTTTTGCAGCATCTCTCCGCCTTTTTTGACGGTACAGCCAAAAATCGAATAGTTGTTGACTTCAAGTGAATGCCTGCGGCACAAAAGATCGATGTCAATGTGGTTGTCGACATGGTAGCGCCGGCTTTTCGAATCGACCTGTATTCCCCGCAATATCGAATCGCCAAAAATAGCGATCTTTTTTAAAATGCTCATGTTTCCGCCTTCACCGTATATGACAGGATCAGGGGTAAAAGGTTGCAGGTCCCTGGCTCATACTCCGTATCACGCTGCGCCGGATTTTTCCGCTGGAGGTTTTGGGAAGCTCGCTTGTAAATTCCACGATGCGCGGATATTTGTAGGGGGCGGTCACGCGCTTGACGTGGTTCTGCAGTTCCTTTGTCAGGGAGGCCGAAGGCTCGTAGCCTTTGGCAAGAACGATGGTGGCCTTGACGACCTGTCCGCGCAGGGGATCGGGTGCGGCGGTGACGGCGCACTCCAGCACCGAAGGGTGTTCCATAAGGGCGCTTTCCACTTCGAAGGGGCCGATGCGGTAGCCGGAACATTTGATCACGTCGTCGTTGCGGCCCACAAACCAGTAGTAGCCGTCGCCGTCGCGCCACGCCATGTCGCCGGTGGAATAGATTCCGCCGCGCCAGCATTTTCGGGTTATTTCTTCGTCCTACCAGTAACCGCGGAACAGGCCCGTTATGCGGGCGCCTGTTACGTTTTCATAGATATTATCGCCCGCGCCGGTAACGCTGATGTTTCCCACCATGCCGTCGTCGCAGGGCCGGCCCGACTCGTCGAGCAGATTAAGGCCGAAAAACGGCGCGGGTTTACCCATAGAGCCCGGCTTGACGGGAAGCCACTTAAAGACCGCCGCCATCACCGAAGTTTCCGACTGGCCGAAACCTTCGCGCACTTCAAGGCCGGTTTTTTCCCTGAAACGGTAAAACACTTCGGGGCTGAGGGGTTCGCCCGCCACCGAGGCGTGTTCGATAAAACTCAAGTCATGACCGGAAAGATCTTCCTTGATAAGGTAACGGAAGATCGTCGCCGGCGCGCAGAAGGTCGCCGGACGCAGGCGCCCTATCGCTTCGAGCAGGCCCTGGGGGGTGAATTTTTCCGTGTCGTAAGCGCCTATCGCCGCGCCGCATATCCACTGGCCGTAAATTTTCCCCCAGGCGAATTTTGCCCAGCCGGAATCGGTCTGGGTCATATGGACCTTGTTGTTCCCGGCGCAGTGCCAGTATTTGGCGGTGACGATGTGGCCCAGGGGAAGGCTGTGATCGTGAAGAACCATTTTTGGCATGCCCGTCGTGCCCGACGAAAAATAGATCAGCATGGGTTCGTGAATATGCGCCGCGCCCCCGGGACGGACAAAAGCGGCCGGCGCGGCGTCTATCGCTTTGCGGAGATCGATAAAACCGGAAGGGACGGCGTTCCCCACAATTGCCTTGTGAACAATGGTTTTACATTCGGGAAACGCCGCGGTGATGTTTTCCATAAGTTCCGCGTCATCGACCGTGACGAGCATTTTAACTTCGGCGGCGTTACAGCGGTAGACAATATCCTTTTGGGTAAGCTGGTAACTCCCGGGAATGCAAATCGCGCCGATTTTTTCGAGGGCGAGCATCATGATCCACATTTCGGGGCGCTGCTTTAAAATCAACAGAACCACATCGCCTTTTTCGATTCCCAGGGCGGCAAGCATGTTGGCGGCCCTGTCTGAAAGCTCCTTCATTTTTCCGAACGTAAAGGATTTTATCTCCCCTTCGTCATTGGTCCAGAGCAGGGCCTGTTTTTCGCTTTCAAGGCGCGCCCATTCATCGGCGATGTCAAAGGCAAAGTTAAAAGTATCGGGCGCGGCGCAGCGGTAGTTTTGAAAGAAGTCTTCGTAAGAATCAAATTCCACCCTCGGACAATAGCGCGAGATCAATTCGTTCATGTAAAATTATTTCTCCTGGATGATCGTGATAAAACGCGAGGGCGCGCCAAGCGCCGACTGCCCGTGAGGCAGCGAGGCGTCAAAATAAATGGAATCGCCGGCTTCAAGAATGTATTCGCGCGCGCCGACGCTGACCTTGATGGAGCCTTCGATCACATAGTTAAACTCCTGGCCGTAGTGCGTTACCGGCGGCGCGGGAAGCTTTGACGGATCAAGGTAAACCAGCAGGGGTTCAAGCGTACGGCCCTTAAAGTTGTAGGCGAGGCTCGAAAACTCGTAGCCCGGATAGCGCTGAATTTCGACGCCCTGCCCCCTGCGGCAGACGCTGGCGGTATCCATGCGGGGATCTTCGCCGGTAAAAAGCACCGTGGCGTCGACGCCCAGGCAGTCGGCGATTTTGTACAGGGCGCTGATCGGGATGTCCTTTTCGCCCGTTTCATATTTCGCGTATTCTTCGGCGTCAAGGCCGATGTCACGGGCCAGATCGATGGCGCTGATCTCTTCAACTTCCCTCAGCTCCCGAATACGGCCGGGGATCTGCGCGATGTTTGCCGGATCCATTTGCTGGGGCGCCCGCCCTTCGGCGGGAGAGTCCCGGGACGGTTCAGAAATGTTGTGTTTCGGCTGCATGGTAATAGACCCCCACCGTTAAATAATTTTCCCGCGGAACCACGATGCCCTTCAGGCCGGCACTCACATAATCTCCAAAAAAGGAATACAGAGCATCCGCATGGCGTCCTTGAGAATACGAAGCACCGCTTTGGAAAGTAAAAGCCGCGCGGAGCGCAGCTCGTTTGTGGGCGCGGCAAGAATGGGACAGTCGTGGTAAAAACGGCTGAACGCCCTGGAGAGATTGTAGAGATAGGCGGCCAATACCGAAGGATCCATGACGCGGGCGGCATCGTTGAGCACTTCGTTGTACAGGGCGATTGTTTTTACCAGTTCCCATTCCGTATCGTCCGGCGGAGGAAAATCCTTTGGCGGCGGCGAAGCGCCGTCCGCGCCGGCTTTGCGCAGCATGGAACTGATGCGCGCGCCCATGTACTGAAGGTAGGGGCCGGTGTTTCCGTTAAACGAAAGGGATTCTTTGGGATCAAAGAGCATGTCCTTTGCCGCCGTCACCGAAAGCAGATAATAGTGAAGCGCCCCCAGGGCAACTTTTTCGGCAACCTCGTCGGGATCGCCGACTTCCGCCTCGCGTTCTTTTTCGCGTATCTCTTCCAGCGCCATTTGATGAAGCTTGTCCAGCAGATCATCGGCGTCAACGACCGTACCCTCACGGCTTTTCATTTTTCCTTCGGGAAGATTCACCATGCCGTAAGAAAGATGGCAAAGATTTTTTGCCCAGGGAAAAGCGAGCTTTTCCAGAATCGTAAAAAGCACCCTGAAGTGGTACTGTTGTTCCGAACCCACCACAAAAACGAGCGTGTCGAAGGGCCAGTCGTTGTGGCGGTAGATGGCGGTGCCGATGTCCTGGGTAATATAGAGGCTCGTTCCGTCTTTACGGAGCAGCACTTTTTTGCCGAGCTTTTCTTCCTCAAGATCAACCCACACCGATCCGTCATCGGCCCTGTAGAAAAGCCCTTTTTCGAGGCCCTTCAAAATTTCTTCCCTTCCTTTAAGGTAAGTGCCGCTTTCAAAATAATATTGATCGAAGGAAACGCCGGTCCTCTCGTAGGTGGCCTTCATGCCGTCCACCGTCCAGCCGTTCATTTTTTTCCAGAGTTCCACGGTCTCGCTGTCGCCGGCTTCCCATTTGCGCAAAAGTTCCTGGGCGCTTTCTTCCGCCCCGGAAGGCGTCTTTTCCCCTGCGCCGCGCGCGGCTTTTTCGTCCCGCGCCATTTTATTGAAGGCGACATACCAGTCGCCCACAAAGTGATCGCTTTTTCTTCCTTCGCTTTCGGGCGTTCTGCCGCCGCCCAGCCGCTGATAGGCAAGCATCGACTTGCAGATGTGGATGCCGCGGTCATTGATGATACAGACTTTGCGGACATCAGCGCCGCGGGCGGCGAGTATGCGCGAAATACTTTCGCCCAAAATGTCGTTGCGCAAATGCCCCAGGTGAAGGGGCTTGTTGGTGTTGGGGCTGGAAAACTCCACCATGATCCGCCGGCCCCGCAGGGGAAGCGGCCCCGCCGCGTCTTCCGGCGCTTCCGCGAGTATCGCCCGCGCGGCGGCGGCGCGATCGCATCGTACGTTAACGTAGGGGCCTTCGGCCGAAACGGCGCCGGACGCCGCGGAAACATCGCGCAGCGTCTTTTCGGCGACCAGCGCGGCGATCTGCGGCGGCCCCTTGCGCAGCAGTTTGGCGTAAGCAAACATGGGAAAACCCAGGTCCCCCATTTCGGGCCTGGGGGGCAGTTCCGCCGTTACCCGCGCGGCTTCAATACGCTCCGGCGAGCCCGCTTCTTCCAGCAGTGAATTGAGCGCGGCGGCTATTCGGCTTGTCCAGATTTCTTTCAGATCAAACATAGGTTCAGTGGTATTGTGGCGGCAAACCCGCATAAAATCAAGCATATCGGCTGACGGCTGGTGTCAGTCACCAAATTGGCGCAGTGCCGGCGTCAGACCTTGCTGATACGAATGAAGATAAAAAACCACAAAGGCGCAGAAGGCGCACGAAGGAAGGAGGAATATGGACCCTTCGCAACGAATCAACAACCCCGCCACAGGCGGAGTCTGGAACGGCCTCTTTAGACGCCGATTATCTACAGCACCGTACCCGGATAAAGCACCGTATTTTTTGGAATCACGATAATGCCGTCCACAATGTAGTAATGGCCGAAGTTTCCGTCGCTGCGGACGATGTTGTCGATACCGATGCGGCAGCCTTCGCCTATGGCGGCGTTCTTGTCGATGATCGCCCCCTTGATGATGCTGCCCTTGCCGATGCCTATATTGGGAACCCGTTTTTCTTCGTTGAGTTTTTTCTGCGCTTCCGATTCATAAAAGTCAGAACCCATACAGATTACGCCGTTAAGGCTTGCCCCCGACTCAATCGAGGTCCGTACCCCGACTATGGAATTGGAAATGGACGCGTTGGTGATAATGCAGCCTTCCGCGGCAATGGACTGGTTCATGTTGCTAAAGTTCATCTTGGAAGGGGGAAGGTTGCGCATGTGAGTGTAGATAGGCATGTTTTCGTTGTAAATATCAAAGCGCGGGCGCAGCGTGGTAAGTTCCAGATTGGCTTCGTAAAAGCTGCGTATGGTTCCGATGTCTTCCCAATAGCCGTTAAAAATATAGGCGTTTACCTTGAGTTTGTTGATCGACTGGGGAATGATCTCCTTGCCAAAATCGGTAAGGTCGTTGGCCAGCACCGATTCCATGGCGTCGGCGTTAAAAATATAAATGCCCATCGAAGCCAGGTATTCATCGCGGGTGTTTTCCTTTTTCAATTCATGGGGAACCTTGTACTCGCCGATATCCTTGTCCGGCCCGGGCTTTTCGCAGAACTCGGTAATGCCAAGATCTTTATTCACCCTGAGAATCCCCAGCGAGCTTGCTTCTTCCCGCGAAACGGCGGTTGTGGCAATCGTGATCTCCGCGCCCGAATCCCTGTGGGCCATGAGGAAATCCTTGAGGTCCATGCGGTAGAGCTGGTCTCCCGACAGGATAAGGTAATAGGAAGGATCCTGGGTACGGAAGTGAATGAAATTTTTGCGGATCGCGTCGGCGGTGCCTTCAAACCAGCTGGTATGCTCGAAGGTCTGTTCGGCGGCGAGTATCTCGACAAAACCCCGCGAAAAGGTATCGAAGGTGTAAGTTTGGGCAAGGTGAAGGTTGAGCGAAGCCGAGTTGAACTGGGTAAGTACGTAGATCCGGCGCAAATTGGCGTTGATACAGTTGGATATGGGGATGTCAACCAGGCGGTACTTTCCCCCAAAGGGAACGGCGGGTTTTGCCCGGGCCTGAGTTAAAGGGAAGAGCCTTGTTCCTTTGCCGCCCCCCAGAACGATTGACAAAACTTCCGACATGGCGCCCTCCGTTTTTCCAGTATAGTACAATTTCTTTATTCTGTCGATAGAAAACAGCCTGAACAGGGAAAACAGCCTGAAAATATCGACATTTTTTCTTAATCGGGCTAGAATGTCCTATGGACG
The DNA here is from genome assembly GCA_031283575.1 of Treponema sp. Taxonomy (GTDB): domain Bacteria; phylum Spirochaetota; class Spirochaetia; order Treponematales; family Breznakiellaceae; genus JAIRYT01. The sequence goes on from JAITBL010000107.1 coordinate 6,905, forward strand.
GCAGGGGAGGGGAAACGGGGGGCGGAGATCCCCGCGGCAATCTCGACAAAATCATCGGCAGCAGCGAGTTTGCCCCCCACATTGTGGTTGACCGGCTTATCCCGCCGGCCGCCGGCGAGTACATTCCCTTTCCCGCCGATCTGGACCGCCGTATAGCCGGCGCCCTCCGCGCGCGGGGCATTGAAAGGCTCTATACCCATCAGGGCGCCGTCTGGGAAGAAGCGCGGCGGGGCCGCAACGTGGTTGTGGTGACTCCCACCGCTTCGGGCAAAACACTCTGCTACAATCTGCCGGTGCTCCAGGCCCTGCTCGAAGACGGGGATGCCAGGGCCCTCTACCTCTTTCCCACCAAGGCCCTCTCGCAGGACCAGCAGTCGGAACTGAACGAAATGGCGGGCGCCGAAGCGGACGGCCAATCCTCGCTGCCGCTTAAAGTTTCCACCTATGACGGCGACACGCCGGGGAGCCTGCGGACGGCGGCCCGCGATACGGGCCGCATCATCATCAGCAACCCCGACATGCTCCACGCGGGAATACTTCCCAATCATCCCAAATGGATCAAATTTTTTTCGCGCCTCAAGTTTATTGTTGTGGATGAGGCCCACGCCTACCGCGGGGTGCTGGGGAGCCATGTGGCCAACGTGATCCGCCGCCTCAAGCGTATTGCCGCCTTCTACGGTTCGCGTCCGGCCTTTATACTCTGCTCGGCAACCATTGCCAATCCCCGGGAACTGGCGGAATCCCTTATCGGAAGCGAAGCGGTACTTGTCGATAAAAACGGCGCGCCCCGCGGCGAAAAGCGGGTAATTCTCTATAACCCGCCCCTGGTCGACGCCGTTCAGGGGATACGCCGTTCCGCCGTGGCCGAAAGCCGCAGATGGATGGTTGCCCTGCTGCGGGGCGGCGTCAAAACCATACTCTTTGCCCACTCGCGGATCAAAACGGAAATTGCCGCTTCCTATGTAAACGAGGATCTGAAGAATTTTTTTACCGCCAATCACGGTATAAGGGTTGAACCGTACCGCGCCGGCCTCCTTCCCAACGAGCGGCGTGAAATCGAGAAGGGCCTTCGTGACGGAACGATTCAGGGCGTGGTGAGCACCAACGCCCTGGAACTGGGAATCGACATCGGCGGCCTGGACGCTTCGGTGGTGTCGGGTTTTCCCGGTTCCTTTAACAGTTTCTGGCAGCAGTCGGGCCGCGCCGGCAGGCGGGGCGGCACTTCGGTTTCGGTTTTTGTCGCGTCGTCCAGTCCCATCGATCAATTTATCATGGCCGACCCGCAGTGGTTTTTCGGGCGGGGCGCCGAAGAAGGCCGCATCGATCCGGACAATCCCTACATTCTTACCGATCATGTCAAATGCGCCTGCTTCGAGCTTCCCTTTCGCGACGGGGAAGGCGATCCCTTCGATCCTGGCGCGGCGGAAGTTCTTGAGTACCTTGAGGAAGACGGCGTCGTCCGCCACGCCGCGGGGCGCTGGCACTGGTCGGATCGTTCCTTTCCCGCCGAAGGGATCAGCCTTCGTTCCGCAACGGCGGATAATGTGGTGATCATCGACATCACCGCGGGACGCAATACGGTCATCGGCGAAATGGACCGTCCCAGCGCCCGCGAACTGGTCTTTAAAAACGCCGTTTACATTCACCGGGGAAACCAGTATCTGGTAGAAGACCTCGACATTCCCAACCGCAAATGCCTGGTCCGCGAGGCCGATGTAAATTACTTTACCGACGGCCTTGTCAAAACGGACATTAAGGTTTTAAGCGAAGACGAACAAAAAAACTACGCGCGCGCGGAAGCGGCCGGCGGCGCGAATGATTCAGGCGCTTCGGCGTACAGCGGCGTCATCGGCGACGTACTGGTACGATCCCAGGTTTCCAAATTCAAAAAACTCCGTTTTCATACCCACGAAAACATAGGCTACGGCGACATCGATTTGGGCGAAGAAGAAATGCAGACCCGCGCCCTTATGCTGCGTTTTCCTTCCGGCGGCGCGGGAGCTTTTCTTGCCGGAATGGACGAAGAAGGGGCCGCTTCGGTCTTGTCCGGCACGGGTACGCTGGTAAAAAGCATCGCTCCCGTTTACCTCCTCTGCGACCCCCGCGATCTGGGAATTGCCGAAAGGATACGCGATCCCCATTTTGCCGAAGCGGCCCTTTACATTTACGACAAGTATCCGGGCGGTACGGGCCTTGCCGAAGCGCTTGCGGAAAAAATCCCCGCCGTCTTTGAGGCCGCGTTACGGGCCGTCTCGCGCTGCCCCTGTAAACACGGCTGCCCCTCCTGCGTAGGCCCGGGCGGCGGCAAGGCGGCTGCGGCCGAATTCCTCGCCGTACTCTGCGGCGGCTTTGACGGAGGCGCGCGTGGCCGGTGATCTTCGCTCGCGGCTCAAGAGAATACGCGAGATAGGCCTGGCCCCCGCGTCGGAGTTAAAGCCGCCCGAACATTCCGCCGCGCCCGCGGAGTCCCATGAAACAAACGACGCCAAAAAGAAAGCGCCGGCGGAAAAAAGCGCGGCGGAGCGTTTTGCGAAAGGCAGGGCCGCGAAAAAAAACATCCCCGTTCAGGGGCCGCCGTCCGTTCGCCGCGGTAAAGCGGCCTGCGCGCCCGGAAATTTTCGCGCGCCAAAAGATTTTTCCGATTGGGAAGCGGCGGGATATTTCGTCCTCCACCGCGCGCTCGTCAAACCCCTGCGCCGGCCTCTTGCGCGGGAACTTCCCGCGGCGCTTCCGCTTCTTGCGCCTGATCTGGGGAACAGCGGGCGGCCTTTTTCCCCGGACGGCAAAGATCGTTTGGGCCCCGGAGATTTTCTTTTCTTTGATCTTGAAACAACCGGCCTCTCGGGCGGCGCGGGAACCGTTGCCTTTCTTGCCGCTTTTGGAACATTCATCGCCGGCGGGGATCTTTTGAAGATCGATCAGTTTCTGCTGCTGGATTATCCTGGCGAGGCGGATTTTATTGACGCCGTACTGCGCTTCATTGCTTCCTGCGGCGATGTGTATCTTACCACCTACAACGGCAAATCCTTCGATTCGCAGATACTCAAGACACGCTGTCTGATGAACGGATTCAGGCCGCTCCAATTGCCCCAGCTGGATCTGCTGCATCCCGCGCGCCGGCTCTGGAAACGTATCCTTTCCGGCTGTTCACAGGCGGTGATAGAGCTTGAAGTTCTTGGACTGGATCGCGGCGAAGATATATCGGGCGCTTTTGCTCCCGATATTTGGTTCCGTTATCTCCGCTCCCATCCGGCATCCTCTCCGCCGGAAGGTTCCGCCGGGGCCGCGGACTCTCCGTATGACGGCTTCGGGGCGGAAGAAACGGCCCTCAACCTTGTAAAGATATGCGATCACAATGTAAGGGATATCGCGGGACTTGCCGCGCTCTTTCAGGCGTTTACGGAAATTGCCGCCGATCCGTTGAAGGGAAGCGGCCGCTACAACTGTGACACCGAACACCTCGCCATGGTCTGGCGCCGTGAATACGGCGCCGCGTCGGCGGAAAAATATCTGCCGTTTGACGAGCTGGAAAAAATGTCGGAAACGGCGGAAGCCCTGCTGGAAAGCGCCGCCGCGGACTGGCCCCGCGCCGGTCTGCGGCTTGCCTTCGACCGCTTCCGCG
>JAITBL010000113.1 GCA_031283575.1 Treponema sp.
GCAAACAAATTCCTGCGGCGGCTTATCGGGGCGGGCTGGACATCTATTTTGCGCATCCGTACCACTCATGGGAGCGAGGGCTTAACGAACACACAACGGACTTGTCAGACAGTACCTGCTAAAAAAACTACCCTTTGATACGTCCACCCCGTTCAGCGTGGGATTGCCGGAAGATGGGGACAGGGAATATAATGATAAAGTAACGAGGTCAAAGGATATGAAAAACAGGTACGACGATATCCTTTTTCTTTCTTTTTCCCATGGTTTCATATTCGACCACAGGCAAAGGGGACTCCAATATGGGAAATGAAACTCCATTTTCGTTTGATGAAATATACGATTCAGGTACAATTTCAATAGGGCCCCCGTTTTATATTAGTGCTTCTGATGGAATAAAATTGGCGTATTATTCCATTCCGGCAAATCAACCTGTTGCCGCATTGATTTTTATTCATGGAGGCGGCGCCTACGGCGGATCAGGATACCAATATTTGGCAAAAGGTTTAAGCGAAAAATATAATGTATCGGTGTATCTTCCGGATTTGCGGGGGCATGGAAATTCAGAAGGTCCCCGTGGGGACGCTCCTTCCGCAAATCAGGTATTAAAAGACCTCGATTTATTCATAAAAACCATTCAAGGACAAAGCGCGAATTTGCCGTTATATTTAGGCGGCCATTCTTCCGGCTGCGGGCTCATCCTGAATTATCTTACAAATTATAACGATACAAATATAAAAGGGTATGTTTTTCTATCACCGTATTTTGGATACAAATCAAAAACGGAACGCAAAAATATAAAACATCCGTTCACAAAAGTTAAAACAGGTTTATTTATCATAAATGGCATATCGCAGGGAAAAAGACATGGAAATACTCCGGCGGTATTTTTTAATTATCCCGGGAATATAATAAAAGAAGTTCCGTTGTTACTAACATCTATAACGGTTAATATGTCCCTGGCAATAACGCCGAATAATCCGGAATCACAATTTGGAAATATCGGAAAACCGTTTGGGCTGTTCATCGGGGAAAATGACGAATTGTTCATTCCTGAAAGAGTGTTGAATTATGGAAACTTGCCGGCAGAAAACATCAGAAAAAAATCGGAATGCCGGATAATAAAAAACGCAAAGCATTTATCCATATTAATGGCGGCGGATCAATTAATAGGTGATTTCATTTTGGAAATGACTCTCCCGGCCCTAGGGGTGTAAGCCTGTAAATTTTTTGTGTAAACGGAAAACACCGGGGAACCCGTCTTCCCGATAAATGCCGCCCGCGTCAGACCGCCCCGAGGGTGGCCAGCATAATCGCCTTGATCGTGTGCTTGCGGTTTTCCGCTTCGTCCCAGGCGCGGCTTTGGGGGCCGTCGATCAGTTCGGCGCTTACTTCCTCGCCCTTGACCGCCGGAAGGCAGTGAAGGAATATCGTGTCGTTCCGGCCGGTAGCGGCCATGAGGGAGCTGTTTACCTGATAGGGCGCGAGCAGCGCCTTCCGTTCGGCTTTTTTGTCTTCTTCGCCCATGGAAGCCCAGACATCGGTGTAGAGGGCGTGGGCATCCTTTACTTCCTCAAGTTTGTCGCTGATACGCAGACGGGCGCCCGACTCCGCCGCCAGCGGGGCGCAGCGCTTCACGAGATCGTGATCGGGGGCCAGAACGGCCGGCGTGATGATCGTAAAATTCACCCCGAGTTTGGCGCAGATCACCATGAGAGAACGGGCCACATTGTTCCTGCCGTCGCCCACAAAACAGAGGTTTTTTTCTTTGGCGGAACCAAAGTTTTCTTCGAGGGTCATGATGTCGGCAAGAACCTGGGTGGGGTGGTAACTGTCGGTCAGGCCGTTGTACACGGGAATCCCCGCGAAAGCGGCGAGGGTTTCCACGGTCTCCTGTTTAAAACCGCGGAACTGTATGGCCGAAAACATGCGGCCCATGACGCGGGCGGTATCTTCCAGCGATTCTTTAACCCCCATCTGGATGTCGGCGGTGGACAGGAATACCGGATGGCCACCCTCTTCGCCAAAGGCTGTTTCGAAGGCGCAGCGGGTACGGGTGGAACGTTTTTCGAAAATCAGGGCGATGGTTTTGCCGAGAAAGCGCTGCCGTACCTGGCCGCTCTTCGATTCGGTCTTGACGCGTTTTGCCAGTTCAAGCAGGGCCGTGATCTCGGCGGCGGAATAATCCAGCCAGCAGAGGAGGGAACGGCCCTTAAAATGTTCGTAATCCATGCTCTGATGGTGAAAGAATTTTGTTTTTTTTACAAGTATTGGCTTCCCAATGCGCCAAAGTAGTGTATACTTGCGCCAGCATCATGATTGAAATGTACTTTTCGCTGCGTTTTCAGTCTCAACTCCGGCGGACACGGCCCAAATTGCTGCGGAATTTGGAACAATCAATCGTTAGCTCAATCGAAAGTTTTGGCGGCGCGGTACATACGGAAAACAAGCTGACCAGCGCGCGGTTTAACGGGAAAAGCATTGGTTTTTGGCTGGACATGCTCTGTGTACTGGAAAATATCAAAAGCGCGCTGGAAAAAGCCTCGTCGGAACTCTACGGCCACATCTGCGTCGTGGGACAGGATATTCCCGCCGATGACGTGGCCGTTCTCGTCAGATCCCTCCCTTCCGATCTCTGGGGTACGGGAATTTGGGTGTCGCCCCGTGTCAAACCCTTTCTCGAAAGTTATCTTGATTTTGAGGAGCCTTTAAGCGGCGCCGAATTCAATCCGGTGATCAAGGGCTACATCCAGGTTCGGGCTATCAGGGATTTCGGCGGTCTGCGGGGCGGCACGGGGGTTTTAAGCGATAATTCCGCCAAGATACGCCAGTACCTTAAACAGGGCGTTTTTAAAAATACCGTCATCGTCGGAGACGAACACATCGGCAAGCACGAAGGCATTCGCAGTTACTGCGCCGAACAGATGGGAGATTTTCCGCCCCTGGTAATCCGCTTCGGGCAGAACAACAATGTGCTTGCCGTCCTCAGCGACGCCCTGAGTCCTTCGCTAAAATCGGCGCTGGGCGAGGGAGCGGAGGGACTTGAGGAACTTCGCGCCGATATTTTCAGGGAGCGGCTTCGCGACGAGCTTTCCGACTTTCTCGTAAAAAAGGGCGAACGTTTTTTCGCCCTGCTGCTGGAACGGTACCGCCTCGCGGCGGATGCCCGCCGTATTCAACCGGTCCTGATTCTTGAAAATATACAGGAAGCCGATCCGATGACACGGCTTCTTATTTCGGGCCTGTATTTTTCGCTTCCCGCCCGCGAGCGGATTTACATTTATGGCGCCTGTACAAAAATGGACGCGCTGGAGCCATGGGAAGAACTTTTTCCGCGCATCATTAAATTTTCGCCCGAAAAAAACCCTGAGCGGGGAAGCCTTGAAATGCCCCGCGATCTGTGGGAAATGGCTTACTGCTGCGTATTCTTCCGCGCGTTTTTTCCGGGCTTTCTTACGCAAAAATTGTTTGAGGAAGAAGGAAAAAATCCCGAGATGATACGGAAAGCGCTGAACATGCTCGGCGTTCTGGGGATCATTGACGCGTCCGGGGAACCGGAAAAAAAGCTGCCGGTCTTTGTTAAACAGGCCGAAAAACATCTGGGCGCGGACTGCGAAAAGGTAAAACAGGTGGTACGCGGGCGGCTTCTTGACTGGGTGGGCCGCGGCCTGATCAAACCCTGTTTCAGGCTGCTCGCCGAGTTGAGCGCCCTGGGCGGCGAGGGGAACGACGCTCTGGTGCAGGACGCGATCTGCGGCGACATCGAAAACGGCACTTACAGCGGCATTGATAAAGCGATAAAAAACGGAACCTTTGGCGAAGTCGTGGGAAAGGGAAGGGAAAACTCGCTGTTGACCATTGTGCACACGCTCAAGGCGCTGATCCACGGATCGCCTGAAAAGATACACGAAGCCTTTGTCAAGCCGCCGCAGAGCGACAGTTCCTATCCGGGATTCAAGTCCCGCATACTTTCAAACCAGGCGGCCTATTGTCTGAGTATCGAAGAAAACGCCGCCGCCGCCGCCGCCGTTAAAGAGGCGATGCTGATCACGCAAAACGAAAATTTTGGCCGCGGGCTTGCCCAGGTGTACCGGCTTTTTTCGCTGGTCGAATTTGCCGGACAGAGTCTTTCCGACGCTTTGGACTATTTTGCCTTTGCCGTGGAACATGCCGAAAAATCCGGCGACAACGGAGAACTGGCCGTCTCCGCCTATTATGCTTCCGGCGCGCATTTTATCTTTGGGAATATTTCCAAGGCGGAACGCCTTGCCGTTCAGGCGCTTGAGGCGGCGCTTGCTTCGGGAAGGCCGTTCTGGGCGGACCGGAGCGCTTTTCTGCGGGGCCGCCTGCGTTTTGAGGCGGGCCGCTATCAGGAGGCCCTGGATATTTTTAAGGCGCTGGAAGCGGAAAGTGTAAGTTCCATCGAAACCAACAGGGAATTCAAGCAAACCCTTGCCGCCTGGATCTACCGCGCCAATATTTATCTGCACAATACCCGCTGCAAACATGAAGGGGGCGCCGACGCGGCTTTTTTCGAAGTGGAAGCGGCGTTTCTTTCGGGCGAATACCGCCGTACCCTGGAACTGGCCAACGCCCTTGAGGGACATGAGGGCGGCGAGCGTTTCCTCTTTATCGAACAGCCCGACTGGCGCAGCGGTTTTGCCCAGTGCGAGCTGTTTCTTTTTCCCATGGGGGATCTGTGGAAGCGGATGGTCCATACGTACCGGGCCATGGCGATGTGCCACATTAATTCCCCGGGAAACGACACCTTTGACCGTGACGAAGCGATCAAGTCCATGCAGCGGATTATGCGGGACGAACTGCCCGACACCGATCCCAACGACGCGTTTTACTATTATTCATACTACAAGGTGCTCAAACGTTCCGGCGCTCCCGAGGTCGACATGAACACGGCGATCAGCATCGCGTTCAAGCGGCTCCAGCGCCGCGCCAGCCGCATCGATGACAACGAAGTCAAGCGGGGTTTTCTTTCATCCCATTATTGGAACGGCGCCCTTGCCGCTATCGCCAAAGAACACAAACTGATTTAGCGGCGCGGCGGTTAAGCCCGGCGCTTCTCCGTCTGCCGTACGTTGACAAAGCGTTCCGTTTTTGGTAACGTAATCCCAGCCTCGCGGCAGGAGCCCTTGCGGGCTCGAGCCGAAAGGAAAATATTTACTGGGCGCCATGCGGCGCCACGGCGGCGCCACGGCGGCATGAGCCTTTTGGCCTCAAGGCCAAAGTCTCGAGCCGAAAGGAATTGTATCTTATGCTGTCGTTTGCGGCAGCTTGGCGGCATGAGCCCTTGCGGGCTCGAGCCGAAAAGAAAATATTTACTGGGCGCCATGCGGCGCCACGGCGGCATAGCTCAGTTGGCAGAGCAAACGGCTCATATCCGTTCGGTCATTGGTTCAAATCCAATTGCCGCTAAACCAAAGCTTATAGTGTATATGGTTGACAAATTTTCCCCCGCGGATTAAAATCGGTCTGTGGAAGCAAAAAAGACGGCCCTGATCGTAACCGATGGTCAAGTTTCGGTACAAAAATTGGCCGATTCCATAGCTTCGGCGCTTGAAGATTTTGCCGTTTCCGTGGTTCCCGCGGGGGCCTTTAAGGGAACTCATATCCTCGGCGCCGGCCTTGTTTTTTTTGGCGCCGAACAAGCCAATCCCCCCACCTTCAATTATCTCCACAAGGTCCTGCGGCACATCAATCTGGTGGGCCGGCCCTGCGGCGTGTTTTCTCCCGCTTCCGGTGAAGCTGTCGAATACCTCATAAATATGGTGAAAGATTCCGAACTGACCCTTTACGGGGACGCTTTTTCAGGCGGCGGCGATATAACGGGCTGGGCCCGCAAGGTGGCCGTCCAATTCAAATCATGACAGGAGATACGGCTTTGAACCTCGATGATTACATCCGAAAAGTACCCGATTTCCCCAAAAAGGGCATACTCTATTACGACATCACGAGCATTCTGGCGGCGCCGAAAGCCTTTAGCTATTGTATCGAGGCGATGGTGGACCTTTACCGCGAAAAGTCCATTGACGCCGTGGCGGCCATTGAGGCGCGGGGTTTTGTCTTTGCCGCGCCTTTTGCCATTCGCATGGGCGTGCCCCTGCTCCTGATCCGCAAAAAGGGAAAACTGCCGGGTATTACCCTTTCCAAAAAGTACGATCTTGAATACGCCCAGGCGGAAATTGAAATACACCGCGAAGACGTGCCGGTGGGCAAGCGGGTTCTTCTGCTGGACGATCTGATCGCCACCGGAGGCACCCTCAACGCCGCCCGTTCGCTCCTTGAAGCGGGCGGCGCGGCAGTGCCGGAAATCTTCGGCGTGGTGGGACTCCCTTTCCTCAACTTCGGCAAGGTCCTCGCGCCCACGCCGGTTACTACGCTGATCAACTATGAGGGCGAGTGAGGCGCCG
>JAITBL010000119.1 GCA_031283575.1 Treponema sp.
GCCGAATTATTATGGATACCCGTTCCGGTATGGGTGTTTGTGATCCTTACCGTGGTTCTGCACCTTGTCCTTAACAACACCCGGTTTGGGCGCTATGTCTGCGCCGTCGGGGCCAATGAGCAGGTCGCCCGGTATTCGGCGATCAAGATCAACCTGATCAAGCTTGTCCCCTATGCCATAACGGGTTTTACCGTGGCGGTTTCCGCCCTGCTCTGGTCGAGCCGGATCAACTGTATTCACTCGTCAGGGGACGGCAACGGCTATGAGCTGGACGCCATCGCCGCCGTGGTAATAGGCGGAACCTCCATGACGGGAGGCAAGGGTTCCATAGTCGGAACCATAATGGGCGCGGTTATGCTGGGCATGATCAACAACATGCTCCTGATGGGCGGTGTTTCATCGTTCCTTCAGCAGGCCGCCAAAGGTTTGGTAATTATTGCGGCTGTATTGCTGCAGTATAATAACAGTAACAAGTAGCAGGAGGAAAGAGATGAAGAAAATCGTATTTGCGCTGTTCTGCGTGGGAACCCTGATATTGGCAGGGTGCCAAAAAAAGGCCGAAGAGAGCGTGAAAATCGGTATCGCCGTACCTACGGCGGATCATGGATGGACCGGCGGTATCGGCTGGTGGGCCGATTACGCGGTCAAGGAAATTGAAAAAACCGCGGAAAACGTCCAGTTCCGGGTTGTGCACTCCGCGAACGCGACCCAGCAGGTCAGCGACGTTGAAAACCTCGCCTCATGGGGCATGAATTACCTGGTAATTCTTCCCCACGAATCCGCCCCGCTTACCGCTCCGGTCAAGCAGCTTCACGACAAAGGCGTCAAGTGCATCATCGTAGACCGCGGCCTTACCGACACCAGTTTCGGCTATGTGAACCTTGCCGGCGACAATCCTGGCCTTGGCCGTGAAAGCGGCAAATGGCTCGCGGCGACAATGAAGGCGGAAGGGCTTACCAACTATGTCGCGATGGGCGGTATGCCGGTGGTTATCGACACCGAAAGGATGGACGCTTTCTTTGCCGAGATGAACAAGGAATCGTCCCTGGTGAACCTGCTTGGAGAAAACAAATATGAATTTGCCAACTGGTCCGTACAGGACGGTCTTAGAATTATGGAAGCGTTCCTTCAGCGCTATCCCAAGATCGACGCGGTGTTCTGCCAGGACGACGACGTTCTTACCGGCGTGTATCAGGCTATTAAGGAATCCGGACGGCAGGATGTCAAGATACTCCTCGGCGGCGCGGGAAGCAAAGTCGTCTACAAAATGATCATCGACGGCGATCCCCTGGTTCGGGCGACGACTCTGTACCATCCCTCAATGATCAGCGACGGGATACAGTACGCGGTTGACGTGGCGAAAGGCCAAAAGAGCGGGGACTTCCATACCGCAAGCGCCCCCACGGCGGTGGTTATTCCTTCGGGTCTTGTCGACAAGAGCAACGTGCAGCAGTACTACAACGCCGATTCTTCGTTCTAGTTTTTGCGGCGCGCGTAATTGAAAAAAAGCCCCGCGCAAGCGGGGCTTTTTTTAGGCCGCCGGCGTTGACGGCGCGGCGCGAAGCATTTCTTCCCGGGCGGAAAGTTTGAGCGCGTCGAAAAGCTCCCCGACGTCACCCTGCATGATCAGGTCGAGTTTATAGAGGGTAAGATTGATACGGTGATCGGTAAGGCGGTTTTGGGGAAAGTTGTAAGTACGGATACGTTCGGAACGGTCGCCGCTCCCCACCTGGCTTCTGCGCGCCTCCGCCCGTTCGCTGGCGGCCCTGGCTTCTTCCATTTCGTAAACACGCGCCCGCAGAATACGCATGGCCTTGGCTTTATTTTTGATCTGGCTCTTTTCGTCCTGACAGTGCACGGTTATTCCGCTGGGAAGGTGGGTGATCCGCACGGCGGAGTCGGTGGTGTTGACGCATTGGCCTCCGGGGCCGCCGGCGCGCATCACGTCGATGCGCAGGTCTTCCGCTTTTATGTCGATTTCCGTTTCGTCCGCTTCGGGCAGCACGGCCACGGTAACCGCCGAAGTATGGATGCGGCCCGAAGCTTCGGTGGCAGGAACACGCTGTACGCGGTGGACTCCTGACTCATAGCGCAGGTTTTCATAAACATTACTGCCGCTGATGGAAAACACAATTTCTTTAAAACCGCCAAGCTCCGTTTCATTGCTGCTCATAATTTCGAACTTCCACAGCCGTGTTTCGGCAAAGCGTGAATACATACGGTAAAGGGCCGCGGCAAAAAGCGCCGCTTCTTCCCCGCCGGTACCGGCGCGTATCTCCATAATGATGTTTTTTTCGTCCAGCGGGTCCCGCGGTATAAGGAGGAACTTGAGGCGGTCATCGGCATTTTTAAGCCGCGTCTCCAGCTCCCTGAATTCCTCGCGGGCAAGCTCCTTGAGTTCCGCATCTTTTTCTTCCTGAAGCATGGATTTGGCGCCCTCAAGCCGGGCGCTCAGGTCCTCAATTTCCCCCGCGGCTTCGGCGACGGCGGACAGGTGGGAATATTCCCGCATGGTCTCGCGGTAACGTTTTTGGTCTTTTACCAGATTGGGATCTTCGATTAATTTTACTACCGCGCCGTAGCGTTGTAAAAGAGAATCCAGCCGCTCATTCATAACATATACAATAGCAAAAAAAAATGTTATACTCAAGCTTATGGGGATGGGGAGTCTGCCGGCCAGGACGCTTGAAGCGTGCCGGGCCGTCTTTGCCAAAGCCAGGTCGCACCGGATCACCGCAGCCGTTGCGGTGGCAGTCGTTATGGTTGTCGTGCTCCTGCTTATCGTCCTGGGTATGACTCGTTCACGGCGCGAAGCTGAAAGCGCCGCCGCGCTTCCGGACGCCGTGCAGGGGGTGAACGCGCGTTCCATAACCGACGATTTTTTTCTTCCTTACGAACCGGACTTTGTTCCCGATGTCCTTCTGGAAAAAGAACCCAAAGGCAGTTGGACCGCCGAAGACGCCCGCCCGTACTGGACCGATCCCATGGAGGGAAACGCCGGCGCCTGGCAAAAGCGTATCGATGACGGCGTAGACAAAATGCTGGAGAATGTGCCGTGAAGAAGCGCGCGCTTCAGGCGCTGGGCTTGCTGACGCTGGCCGTTTTCTCTGCCGCCTGCCGCCTTAACCCCGCTGTCGAATCGCCGCCGCCCGCGCAACCGCCCAAAAGGGATTTGTTTGCCGCGCCGGAACCGGACTCCGAAGCGCAATCAGCTGTTACCACGGGCGGAAGCGCGGCGGAGTATCCTTCGCCAGGCGGCGATACGGCCCCGGTTGTCGCGGCCGCGGACGGTGGGGAACAGACCGGCGAAGACGGGACCGGAGCGGCGGCCAATTTACCGGAAACGCCTGAATTAAACGACGGTGAACCGGTATTACCCGAACCAATCCCGCCGCCTGTTGTACCGCCGCCTTCTCCCGCGCCGGCTGTACCAACTCCTCCCGCTCCACCACCGCCTCCCCCGCCGCCTGTTGCGCCGGCGCCACCGCCGGCCCGTCAGCCCGGGCCGCCGCCCACCGTACCGGATTTTATCCGGCCGGCGG
>JAITBL010000218.1 GCA_031283575.1 Treponema sp.
GTCATAGTAGATGAATGTCATCACATTTCCGCGTCTTCCTTTGAGCGGATTATCAGAAGCTGTCCGGCCTATTACCGGCTTGGGCTTTCGGCAACGGTGATCCGTAAAGACGGGCAGCACCCTATCGTTTTTATGAATCTTGGGCCTGTGAGGTATTCTTTCTGTCATAACGCTGAACCGGCGCTGTTTGCCCAAAAAGTTGTCCCCCGTCTTACCGCCTTCATGCTGCCGGAACTCCCCGCTGGTACAGCCCCATGTTTTTCACCGGCTCTGGACCGACAATGAGAGGAATACCCTTATTGTGAACGATATAGTAAAGGCCTATGGTGAAGGACGGGAATGTCTTGTTTTAAGCGAAAGGCTTGAGCATCTTGCAATGCTTCAAGAGCAGCTTTGTAACCGCATCGATAAACTCTTTATGTTGACCGGTGGTATGGGAAAGAAACAGTACCGGGCTATTATGGAGAGCATCAATACGGTGCCGGTGGGCGCCAACAGGGTAATTTTGGCGACAGGAAAGTATCTTGGGGAGGGCTTTGATTTACCGTGTCTTGATACGCTGTTTCTTGTATTTCCGTTCTCGTGGAAAGGGACATTGATCCAGTATGCCGGGCGGCTGGGCCGGACCTATTACGGAAAAACTGAAATACGGGTGTACGATTATGTGGATGAAAAGGTTCCGGTACTGCTCAGGATGTATGGACGGCGCTTAAAAGGCTATGCGTCCCTGGGCTTTGTAATTGCTTAAGCCGATAATGACTCTCCCTGCCGCGAATAAATTTTCCTTGCGTCGACGAGAGTCAGATAAAAAATTCCGCGATTATCACATTCCCTGAACAGCCGGAATTATTGCGCCGCCGCGCGATCCAAAACCCGAAGCGCGCGCTTTACCGACTCAAAGGCAACTTCGGCAAAGTCAAGTTCTTCCCGCTTGATAAAACGCAGTCCCGCAAGTTCCGCCGGATCGGGCCGCAGGTCCGCTTCCGCCAGATCCGGCGCGTCGATCACAAAAAAAAGATCGCAGGTGTTGTAGATAAAATTTTTGTAGGGATAAACATTGGGGAATGAGGCAAGGAGGCGGCAGTGTCCCGCGCCGCTGCCTTCCCGTAACGAAGAAGCGAGGTCGCCGGGGTCCCAGCCCAGCTCTTCTATACATTCGCGGCGAAGGCCGTCAACGGCGCCTTCTCCCGGGTCCACAAAACCGCCGGGGAAGTCGAGCCTGCCTTTGCCCGGGTCCCTGCCGCGGACGGTAAAGAGCAGCCCCTGTTTGGTACGGATGATGGCGGCGGTAGCGGCGGCTATATTGTGGTAATAGACAAAGCCGCATTCAGGACAGCGGAAGACTTTGTTCCGCTCAAATTGAATTTTCTCTGAAGCGCAGGAAGGGCAGTACTTGAACATGGTTACCTCGGGCGAGCCGTTCGCTTGCCATTTTGTTTTTTCCAGATTATCATATAAAACATGGTTTGTGAATGTACGCTTCAAGTCCGTACCTATGAATGTGACAGTTACGGCCATGTCAACAACGCAAATTACCTCAACTATCTGGAGTACGCCCGCTACGAGTTTCTGCGCAGCATAGGTTTCGATTACCCTCGGGTGATCGAAACCGGTTACGGCGTTTATGTGGCGCGGGTCGAGATCGATTACAAAAAACCCGCGCTTGCCGATGATGTGCTTGTGATCCACTCCTGGCCTGTCAAAAAGGGCGCGGTAAGCGGAATCATCGCCCAGGAAATCAAGCGCGGCGAAGACCTTATTGTCCGCGCGCGGGTAACCTGGGCCTTTGTCGACTCACGCGGCCAGCCGGCCAGGATACCCGCCGAATGGGACTTGCCGGGGCTTTATCCCGCTTGACACTCGGCGGGTAATTTAGCATTGTTAAATCATGCTCAGTTGTTCGCATTGTGTGAGTAGGGGAGTTCCCAGGGAATTCCGCCGCGTAGCGGAAGCGCTCTTTCCCGCCTCCCCGCCCAATAAAGTCACCACGGCGGAAGCCGCCGCCTTTGCCGGCGTTCTGGGGATAGGCGCGGACTTTAGCAAGTGTATTAACGCCACGGAAGCGGAACGGCAAAAATTCCTTACCTATTTCAAAAACAATCTGGATCTGCTTATTCAAAAAACCTGGGTCGAAAAGGCCGATGAAGACCGCAAGGATAAACTTAAAAGCAATGTTCCCGTTTTGATTGCGTATATCGAGCAGGCGGATTATCAAAGGGCTCTGGAAGAATTCGCCCAAATACTCGAAGAATTGGCCTGGCTTCTTTTTGGGCCCCAAAGCCGCAAGGATGATTTTTTTGAGTACGCCTTTCGTATTGATACCCAGATGGGGCTTTTTTGGTGGTACGCGGGGCATCTGGGAAGCTTTTTCTCGCAGGGCGGCGCGGAGCTGGACGGCGAAACCCTGAAGGCGGTGCTGTTTCTGGGCATTTGTTTCCTTACCGACTTTTAGCGTCGGGGGGATTTCCTTCGGATTTGACGGAGCATCATTTTACAGGAACGGGTTTTCCCCGTACAGGAAATACAGGCAGCTATGGAAGAAAAAAACAAAACGCCGGAACATTCCGCCGGAGGCCGTGGGCCGGATTCTCCCGCCGCGGAAACCGGTTCAGACTTTATCAGCGAATTCATCAAAGAAGATCTTGCCGCGGGCCGCTTCCAGTCGGTGCGTACCCGTTTTCCGCCCGAACCGAACGGCTGGCTCCACATCGGCCATTGCAAGGCGCTTATGGTGGATTTTACCATGGCCGAACGTTTCGGCGGCACGTGCAATCTGCGTTTTGACGACACCAATCCCGAAAAAGAGGATGTCGCGTATGTGGAGGCAATCAAGCGCGACATTGCCTGGCTTGGTTTTGACTGGGAGGATCGCGAGTTCTACGCCAGCGATTATTACGACTGCCTCTATGATCTCGCGGTCAAGATCATCAGAAAGGGCCACGCCTATGTTGACGATCTCTCCGACGAAGAGATAAGCCGCTACCGGGGCACTGCCGTTCCCGATAAAAACAACATCACGCTGACGCCGCCCGGGCGAAACAGCCCCTGGCGGGACCGGAGCGTGGAAGAAAATCTTGCCCTCTTTGCCGATATGCGCGGCGGAAAATTTGCCGACGGCGCTAAAACGCTGCGGGCAAGGATCGACATGACGAGCCCCAACCTGCTGATGAGGGACCCTGTCATGTACCGCATACGGCGCGAAACCCATTACCGGACCGGCAATGACTGGTGTATCTATCCCATGTACGATTTTGCCCATCCCCTGTCGGACGCCAGGGAAGGGATCACCCATTCGCTGTGTTCACTTGAATATGAAATTCACCGGCCGCTTTACGACTGGTTTATCCGCGAAGCGGAAGTCTTTCCCTCGCGGCAGATCGAATTTGCCCGCCTCAACATGACCCGCACGGTCTTGAGCAAGCGCTATCTGCTGCGGCTTGTACAGGAAAAATATGTTTCGGGCTGGGATGATCCCCGCATGCCGACGCTTGCGGGACTTCGCCGCAGGGGGTACACCGCGGCCTCGCTCCGCAGTTTTATTTCACAGATCGGCATTGCCAAAACCGACAGCACCGTGGACATCGCCTTTCTTGAATACTGCCTTCGGGAAGATTTAAACAAAACAAGCCGCCGCGTTATGGCGGTGCTCAGGCCGCTCAAGCTGATCATTGATAATTGGGATGAGGGCGTTGTCGAAAATCTTGAAGCGGTAAACAATCCCGAAGATGAAAGCGCGGGAAAGCGCGCCGTACCGTTTGGAAAAGAACTGTGGATCGAGGCCGATGACTTTGCCGAAAACCCGCCGCCCAAATACTTCCGCCTTTTCCCCGGCAATTCCGTACGGCTGCGCTACGCTTACATTGTTACCTGTACCGGCTGTGACAGGGACGCGGCGGGAAACATTATTGCCGTGCACGCGGTTTTCGATTCCGCAACCAGGGGCGGCAACGCGGGCGACAACCGCAAGGTAAAGGGAACCATTCACTGGGTTGCCGCTTCCGCCTCTGTTCCCATCGAAGTGCGAATCTATGATTATCTCTTTACCGCCGAAAAACCGATGGAGGCGCCGCCCAAAGCGGACGGTTCCCCGGGGAGCTATATCGACAACCTTAACTCCGCTTCGCTGGAGACGATAAGCGGCGCTTACGGGGAATCGTGTCTGGCGGCGGCGCGGGCGGGCGAGCGCTTTCAGTTTGAGCGCCTGGGATATTTTGTCAGGGACGCTCCGGCAATTCCGGAAGAAGAAACAAAAGGCCTGGTGTTTAACAAGACCGTGGGGCTGCGGGACAC
>JAITBL010000229.1 GCA_031283575.1 Treponema sp.
CTCCTGCCGGGCCAGATAATGCAGCGGGGTAAAGCCGTAATCGCCGGCGGCTGAAGCGGGCGCGCCAGCTTCCAGCAGGAAGGCCAGCGCTTCGGGGTGGGCGTAATCGGCGGCCAGAATCAGCAGATCCTGCCCGCAGTTGTCAATGCCCTTTTCGCCGACTATCTGGCGGTATGCCGCCAGCGCGTCTTCCCGTGTTTTTTCGCCGGTGTCGCAGGCGTTATAGATGCTTTTTAGCTCATGAAATTCCATGAGAAATATCCTCCCGCAGTTTATTTTTATAGGCTTCAAAAGCCGGGCCGGTTAGTCCGGCGGCGAGCTTTTGCGCCTGGTCGCCCATGCCCTTTTGGCGGTACACGCTTATCAGGGCCAGCAAAACCATATACTCCGCGAATTTTGGAAACCGCGCGCAAAAATCACCGTCCATCGGCTTTAGATAGAGTTCGTCTTCAATCTGTTTTTTGGCAAGGGTTAGATACGTTTCGCCGTTTTCCGTTGTTCCCGGCCCCGATCCGGGGATGGCTTTGATCAGGCGCAGGGCCTGTTCAAAGCAGAAGATCGCCGCGTCCTGTTCTCCGGCCCGAAGGTGGCACAACCCCAGCGCAAAGCGCGCCGCCGGGTCTTTCTCCGTTTGCGGGCCGGAAAGGAGCAGAAACGCCTGGGCGTCAAAGCCCTGCCGCAAATACGCGATGGCGCTCTGCGCTTCGCACTGCGGGTCTTCCAATGGCTTGCCGGTGTTAAAATTCATCCAGCTGTTTTCCTTGCGAATCAAAACGATTTAGGCAATATGAGCCAGTTCCAAAACTAATTGACTGTGCGCTAACGCGCACGGTTTTGAAACAGGCTCTTGCAGTTTCTCAGGCTTTCAGCCTTGCAAAACTGCTAATTTTAAGATTGCTGTCCCAAAACTGAAGTTTTGGAACAACCTCATATAGTAGTATCATTATATAACGTATCTTACGCAAGGGTGAATAACCCGCCGAACTACCTCTGCTCCAGAGGTACAAGCCGCTTCTATAGCCTGTAGAGATCGAATTCAGCGGCGGGGAGCGAGGTTTTATCCCTAAGCGCCGCCCGGACGGTTGATCCCGAAGCGCGTCCCTGATTGCGGGAATATCAACGGTTTCTTGTAAAGACGCCCTCTGGGACGGGTTAATACCGCGGAGCTCCGCGGAGGCCTGCCAGATACGCGGCGCGGCCGGTTTGATAGAGATTGTTTCCCCTGCTGTCAATCACCACCACCGCCGGAAAGTCTTTGACGGTGAGGCGGCGTACCGCTTCGGGGCCCAGGTCGGCGAAGGCGATGATGTCGCAGGCGGTGACATGCCGCGAGAGGAGGGCGCCCGCCCCGCCTATGGCGCCGAAGTAGACCGCGCCGGCCGTCCTCATGGCGTCGATTACGGCGGGTGAACGCGCCCCCTTCCCAATCATGCCCCGCAGTCCCAGGGCTAAAAGCCTTGGGGTACAGCCGTCCATGCGGTAACTGGTTGTGGGGCCGGCCGAACCGATGACCGCCCCGGGAGGCGCCGGGGTGGGTCCCGTATAGTAGATGACGGCGTTTTCGCATTCGAAGGGAAGGCTCTTTCCCGCGTCAAGCAGTTCCATAAAACGCCGGTGGGCGGCGTCCCGCGCGGTATAGATCACTCCGCTCAGGTTCACCGCGTCCCCCGCGTCAAGGCCCGCCGCTTTTTCCCTGATCAGGGGAAGGTGTAATTGAAGGCCGGCAAGCATCACAGGACCTCGCCGGCGTGCCGGCATACGTGGCAGTTGAGGTTGACCGCGCAGGGGAGGGAGGCGATGTGGGTGGGCGCTTTTTCACAGGCGACGGAAAGGGCCGTGGTAAAACCGCCGAAGCCCTGGGGGCCGATTCCCAGCGCGTTTATTTTTTGCAGCAGTTCGGCTTCCAGTTCCGCGTAATAGGGATCGGCGTGGCTTTCACCCGGGGACCGGAGCAGGGCCTTTTTTGCCAGCAGCGCGGCCTTGTCGAAGTTGCCTCCTATGCCCACACCCACCACCACGGGCGGACAGGGATTGGGCCCCGCTTCCTCGACCGCGGCAAGGACAAAATCAATTACACCTTCCCTGCCCTCGGCGGGCGAAAGCATTTTGAGGCGGCTCATATTTTCGCTTCCCGCCCCCTTGGGGGCGACGGTTACGGTAAGCCTGTCGCCCCCGACAATATCGAGGTAGAGCAGGGCGGGTGTATTGTCGCCGGTATTGACGCGGCCGGGAGGATTGAGCGGGTCGAAGGCCATCGACGTACGCAGACGCCCTTCGCGGCAGCCCTGCCGTACCCCCTCGTCAACAGCGGCCCGTACGTCGCCTTCAAGGTGAACGTCCGAGCCGATGTCGAGGAACACGCAGGCGGCGCCCGTGTCCTGGCAAATGGGCATACCCCCGGCCTCGGCAAGGCCGTAGTTTTCGATGATACGGTCCAGAACCTGCCGCGCCGCGGGCCAGCTTTCCCTGGCGCGAAAACCCTCCAGCGCCGCCCGCACACCGGCGGGAAGCGAAGTATTCGCTTTAATACAGAGCCGCTTGACAACCGGCGTCAAATCCGCCGCATTAATAATCCGCATCCGCCTTTGATTTTATACGCTTCACCGGCGGCGGACAAGATCAGACCGCTTGCGCCGAAACTAAATCGCGTTTTTACCACGAACCTACGAACAGAAAGAGTGACACTTTTACACGAACCTCACAAACAGAAACCTCACGAACAAAAAACTGTGTCAATCAGCGTTTTCTCAACCTTATTTCTTTTTCGCCTTCTTCGCCTTCGCGGTTAAATATTCTTCTCCTGCGCGATGAACCCGTTCGTGTCTGTTCGCGCGGTTCGTGGTTATATTAAACTGGTTGTCTGTTTTACCACGAACCTCACAAACCCCACGAACAAAAAACTGTGTTAATCAGCGTTTTCCCAACCTTATTTCTTTTTCGCCTTCTTCGCCTTCGCGGTTAAATATTCTTCCCCTTCGTGCGCCTTTGTGTTCCTTTGTGGTTCATATTCTTCCGGGTGACAGACGCCCGTTTTGAAAACCGGAGCCGCCTTCTGTCGGCGGCGTCTTGACAAATTCTCTATTCCGCGCTATTTTGGAAGCTGGTAATTTTCGGGGTCGGGTG
>JAITBL010000020.1 GCA_031283575.1 Treponema sp.
CGAACAGTTTAACGAGCGGCTCAAAAACACTTTTTTTGCCCTCCTCGAAGCGGATAGCCCCTTCGGCCATGAAAGGGCCGCCGCGAAAATTATTACGGCTTTTCTTGACCGATGTGGTATTCTCTGGGAGGATGACGGTTCGGCGGCCCGGACAGGCAGCGACACGGGTAACATTGTCCACGCCGGCCCTGGCAGCGCGCGGCTTTCATTCTGCGCCCATATGGACACGATCCGTATTTTTGAAAAAAAGCCCGCCGTGGCGGAAGGCACGGTGATAAAAGCCGCGGGCGGGGGAGTGTTGGGTATTGACGACAAAAGCGGCGCCGCCCTGCTGCTGGAACTCATGGCCCTTCTGCATGAACGGGGCGGCATTCCGCCTGACATACACTTTCTTTTTACCACCTGTGAGGAATCGGGGTTCCGCGGCGCGTGGGCGCTGGACCCCCGGCATTTTACGGATGCGTATAATTTCGTTGTCGATTCCGGCGGCGTTCCTCTGGCGCGGGTCGTGAACAGCGGCGTGGGCCAGGCAAGTTTTTCAATCGGCATTACGGGCGTTATGGCCCACGCGTCAAGCCGGGGCGGCAAAAACGCCGCCCTTTTCGCCGCGGAATGTATTGCCGCCGTCAGGCCCGGGCCCGCGGGCGCTTCAAGTTTTATTCACGTTGCCTCGCTGGAATGTCCCGGCAGTCCCAACACCATTCCTGACGGCGCCCTGATCGGGGGACAGCTTTTATACGACGACGAGGCGGAAGCGGAAGCTTTGCTTGAAGAAACGCGGGCCGCCGTCTGCGCTCTGGCGGACAGGGCCGGTTTTACGGTTGTTTTTTCGGCAAACAGAGACTGCGCGCCCTGGACCCGTCCCGAAAATGATCCGCTGTTGGAATACGCCCGTCTGGCGGCGGCAAAAGTGGGCCTGCCTTTTCATACCGGACGAACCGGTTCCGGCAGCGACGCCCAGGTCATAGCCCGGCGGGGCGGCAGGGTGATAAAAATTTCCACCGGCATGCTTGCCCCTCATTCGGCGGAAGAACGCATCGACTTTCGGGACATGAAAAAGGCTCTCCGTTTTCTGTGGGCCCTCGCGGGAAGGGAGCCGTCGGAACTTGACGACTGACGTCTGCGGCAAAAACCGCGCGGAACAAGTCCGGGTGGTTTTTGCAGTAAGGACCTCATCCATTATTTCGGCGTTGCCGGCTACTTTATCCGGACGTGGGGGTCATGCTATACTCGTCCCATGAAAACGATAGGTATAGGCGTTATCGGCTGCGGATTTATGGGGAAAACCCATACCTACGGGGCAAAGACCCTTCCGCTTTATTACGACAATCTTCCGTTCCTGCCTAAGCTGGTGGGGGTCTGCGACGTGAACCTGGAAGCGGCGCAAAAAATGAAAGAGCAGAACGGCTTTGAATTCGCCGTCTCGGATCTTGGCGAGCTTCTTTCACGCAAAGACATAGACGCGGTTACGGTGAGTACCCCCAACGTGTTTCACAAAGACAATATTCTTGCCGCCCTCGCCGCCGGCAAGCATGTGTACTGCGACAAACCTCTTGCGGCAAGCCATGCCGAGGCGCGGGAAGTTACCGAAGCCTGGAAAAAATCCGGCCTTATAGCCCAGGTCGCCCACCAGTTCCGCTGCTTCCCCGCGGTGATGCGGGCAAAGCAGCTTTTGGAAGAAGGCCGTATCGGCGCCGTCATGAGCTTTCACGGGGCTTACCTTCATTCGGGTTCCATCGACAAAAACAAGCCAATCGGCTGGAAGCAGGACAAGGCGATGGGCGGCGGCGGCGTGCTCTTCGATCTGGGTTCCCATATCCTCGACCTTCTCCACAGCCTTCTTGGGGATTTTACCGAACTTTTCGCTTCCACGAGGATTCTGTATCCGGAGCGGCCGGACGCCAAAGGCCGGCCGGTCAAGATCGACGCCGACGATTCGGCGTGGGTTCTCCTCAAGCTTCCCTGCGGCGCCCAGGGGATGGTAGAGGCATCGAAGATCTACACGGGAACAAACGACGATTTCAAATTCGAGATTTACGGCGACAAAGGCGCGATCCGCTTTGATTCAAACCTTCCCAACTGGCTGGAATTTTTCGACAACACCAAAGCCGAAAAAGCCCTTGGCGGCGAGCGCGGATATACGCGGATTGAAACCATGTCGGCCTTTGAAAAACCCGGCGGCTCCCTGCCCCCGGCAAAGTTTCCCCTCGGCTGGCTCCGCTCCCATGTTCACAGCTTTTATAACTTTTGTAACAGCGTGTATACCGGAACGCCGGCTTTTCCCTCGTTTGACGACGGCGTCTATATCCTCAAGCTGCTGGAAACCGCCTACGCCTCGGCGGAAACGGGCCGCTGGGAAAAACTGTAAATAAGACGGCAGTCTGTCTGTTGTTATGCGTAATGGAGGGGGGACTGTTTCCGCGCCTTCGCCCGCGTACCGACGCATCCGCTGCCCGTCCCCCCTTCGCCCGGACCCCGCAGGCGGGTTCCGGGCTGCCCCCCAGTCGGAGGCCTGTCCGCGGAAGCTCCGTAATTACTGCCTTGTAACAGCTAATGGACTCACATTATAGTTATCAGGCGGGATACAAAACGGCAAAGGAGAATACAAATGATCATTGGGAAAAAAGTGGTTCCGGTTCTGGTTTTTGTAATTCTGTGCGGTTTTTCGGCGGCAGCCCAAACTGCGGAACGCTCGTACTACGTCAGCGCAAACGGCAGCGATGAGAACAACGGACGCTCGGAAGACGCGCCTTTCAAGACTTTCACATATGCCGCGGAGATGGCGAATAAAGGTGTGGTAAAAACCATTACCGTTCTTGGAACATTGGGTCCGGGAAAGTTTGAAATAAACAACACCGGCACGGTGGAAATCCTTGTTAAAGGAAAATCTGAAGGTGAAAAGGCGTTTTTACGGGGAAACGGTGAGGGCAGCGTTCTGCAGATTGCCGGCAATGGCCCCGTTCGTCTTGAAAACGTGGAAATTACAGGCGGCAAGGCAAACGGCGGCGGCGTCTCTGTAAACGGGCCCGCTGTAACTTTGGGAAAGGGCGTAACAATCAGCGGCAACTACAGCGACAATGTCGGCGGCGGCGTGTATGTAGGCAGCGGATCGCTTACCATGCTTGATGGCGCCGTCATTTCTGATAATACAGCCTACTTCGGCTATTCCAATGAAGGCAACTACGGCTACGGCGGCGGCGTATATATCTTTAAGGGTACGTTTACCATGTCGGGCGGCATAATCAGCGGCAATAAAGCTTCCAGCTACAGGGGCGGCAACGGCGGCGGTGTACATGTCTATAATGGTACGTTTACCATGTCCGGCGGCGTAATCAGCGGCAACGCGGCTGGCGGCAACGGCGGCGGCATATCCAGCGAAGGCGGTACGTTTACCGTATCCGGCGGTACAATCAGCGGCAATACCGCTTCCGCGGGCGGCGGCGCGTATGTACAAAACGGATCGTTCACCATGCTTAACGGCGTTACCATTTCCGATAACAGCGCCCGTGACATCGGCGGCGGCGTGTATGTACGGGGCAAATCGTTCATCATGTCAGGCGGCACAATCAGCAACAATACGGCTGGTCAGGACGGCGGCGGCATAGCATCCGGCGAGGGCGGTACCATGTCAGGCGGTACAATCAGCAACAATACGGCTGGTCGGGATGGCGGCGGCGTAACCTCCTGGAGGAGTACGTTTACCCTGTCAGGCGGCACAATCAACGACAATACGGCCGGTCGGGACGGCGGCGGTGTGTACGGTGGCGTTACCCTGTCCGGCGCCGCCGCTCTAAGCGGGACCACGGCAAACGGCAATGGCGGCGGCATTAACGGCGGCGGTGAGATGAAAAACGGCAGCGTGACCAA
>JAITBL010000053.1 GCA_031283575.1 Treponema sp.
GGCGGGGTATCGTCGTTCGCAAGGAAATTTATTGTACTGCCGGGTCTCAACCCCGCAGTCTTTCGCAGGTTCGAAGATTCGCCCTGAAGGGCGGGGTATTCGACCCGGCTGTGAATAAAATACAAATTTCTTAATATTTCTATCGTATTACTAGGAATTTTGCTTGACAATTTTCCCTGTCTGTGTATACTTGCTTATATATAATATTAAACATATGAATTTATTATGATATATGAATAAACCGCCCCGCCATGAAGCTCCCCCGCGAACCGGTGAGCGGGTTCTTGGGCGGTAGACCCCACTGCGAACAAACAGGAGTTGTGTTATGAAAAGAGTTATCACATTGGCTACATTCGGTATCGCGTTGTTCTTCTCGTTTGCGGCCTGCGACAAGTCTGCTCCCGCAAATGTACCGGATTCCGCGAAAGCAGTGGAATCCGCGAAAAAAACCATCAAGGTCGCGCTGATCCTGCCGGGTTCCATCAGCGACGCAAGCTGGAACGCGGGGGCGTACAACGGGCTTGTATGGCTTAAGGAACACCGGGACGACGTTGAAACGGCGTATGTCGAGGAAATCTCGAACGAGAAAGCGGAAGCGACGCTTACGATTTACGCAAAGGAAGGCTACGACATCATCTTTGCGTTTGGGAGTGAATTCACCGCCAACATCATCAAAGTAGCCCAACAGTACCCCAACGTCTACTTCGCGAATACGGATCAGACCCGGGGACTTAACCTTCCCGCGAATGTCTCGACATTCGCGGGAGACGAACGGGCGGCGTCTTTCCTGGTCGGCGCGCTGGCGGGGTATTTGTCCAGGACGGATGTCGTAGGTACCGTGGAAGGTTTTGAATCTCCGGACCTTTCGAGCAATACCGTCCATTATTTTGCCGGCTACAAGTATGTCAAACCTAACGGCAGGACGCTGAATTCCTATGTGGGTTCGTGGTCCGATGTGGAAAAGGCGAAACAGACGGCCCTGGCGCAGATCGAAGCGGGAGTGGGGTTCATTTACGCTTCCGGTGACGCAATCGGGCTTGGTATTATCGAAGCCTCCAAAGAGAAAAGCATTCCCGTGGTTGGTTACGGGACGGACCTGAATGAACTTGCGCCGAAGAACATCATCACAAGCGTTATCTGGAACGTCGGCATTACGTTTAACGCTATTGTCGAAGACATAAAGAACGGCCGCTTTTCCAACAGTATCTATTACCAGGGGCTTGAGGAAGGCGCCATTGTACTCGCCGATTACCATGGCACGGTCGACTCCCAGACGGCAGCCAAGATCGAAGAGATCAAGCAAAAACTCTCAAAGGGCGAGATTCCGCTTAATTAATTCGACGGCAATGTCTTTTATACTGGAACTGAAAAATATCTCAAAGACATTTGGAAGCGTTCTGGCAAATGACCGGATCAGCATGTGTGTGGAAAAAGGCCGCACACATGCGCTGCTTGGCGAGAACGGTTCCGGAAAGACGACGCTGATGAATATTCTGTTTGGCCTTGTCAAGCGGGACGGGGGTGGGATATTCCTCCACGGGAAACCCGCCGTGATCGAGTCGCCCCTCGACGCGATCCGGCAGGGGATCGGAATGATCCATCAGGAATTCATGCTGATCCCCCAGCTGACCGTGGCGGAAAACATCCTTATCAGCGTTATGGAAAAGGATCGAAAGAGCAGCCTGAAAGACGCGCGGGCAAGGGGAGAAGAACTCGCGTTGAACTTCGCTTTAAAGGACAAACTCAGGATACCGGTGGAACAGCTTTCCGTAGGGGAACGCCAGAAAGTCGAGATCGTCAAGACACTTCACCAGGGCGCGGATATCATCGTGCTGGACGAACCGACGAGCGCCCTGACGCCCCAGGAAACCGAACATCTGTTTGAAATGCTGAACAACCTGACCCTTACCGGCAAAACAACCATCCTTATTACCCATAAGCTGGAAGAGGTCCGGCGGTACAGCGACGACGTTACCGTACTCCGGCAGGGGCGGAGTATTGCCACCATGCGCACCGGGGATACCGATAAATACCTGCTGGCGGAAATGATGGTAGGCAGGAAGCTGCTCTTTACGCTGAACGGGAAAAAAACGGCGCCCGGGGACGTACGCGTCCGCGTGGAAGGCCTGTCTTTAAACGACAGGGGCAGGGAAGTCCTGAGTGATGTTTCTTTTACTGTCCGCGGCGGTGAAATTCTAGGGCTCGCGGGGGTTGATGGAAACGGGCAGCAGGAGCTAAGCGATATTCTTGCCGGGGTCCGTAAGCCGACGAAGGGCGGCTATCTGATTGAAGGTCTGCCTGTCCCGTTCGGCGCGCGCCGGCTTGCCGACAACGGGGTATCGTACATTCCCGGGGAACGGCACAATCTCGGCTGCGCCTCACAACTTTCCATTGAGCAGAACCTCGTTTTAAAGACCTACAATAACCGGGCTTATGCCTCTTTCGGGGTAATGCGGCAAAACCGTATTCGTTCCGCCGCGGACGCCCTTCTCAAAGAGTACCGTATCAAGGCGCAGTCCGGTGAAGTTGTCGTATCGCTGTTGTCGGGCGGCAATGTACAGAAGGTCATCCTGGCCAGGGAACTTTCCGCCCATCCCATGTTTTTGATTTGCGTACAGCCGACGCGCGGGCTTGACATCGGCGCGGTGGAGTACGTCCGAAACAGCCTGCTCGCCGCCCGTGACGCCGGGGTAAGCATTCTGCTTGTCTCTACGGAACTGGATGAGATCTTTGCCCTAAGCGATAGGATTGCCGTCCTTTGCGGAGGGAAGATCGCCGGAACACTCGAAAATACGCCGGAGCTTGACGCGGCGCGGATCGGCCTTTTGATGGCCGGGGGTACGGCGCCTTCGGAACGGTACGAAGCGGGAGGGACCAGTATATGATTCAGGATCTGTTTCGGGGCCGTTTTGTCCGGGGGCTTTTTCCCTTTATTGCTCTGGCCCTTTCATTCCTTGTATGCGGCGTCATGTTGTTCTGTTTCGGAATCGATCCGATCAAAACCTATGTTTCGATCTTTTCACACGCGTTCGGCAGTCTGAACGGCGTTTCCGAGACCACCGGAGCGGCTATCCCGATGACCATCGTAGCGGCGGGGATTATCTTTGTTAAACGGGTTGGAGTCTTTAATCTCGGCGCGGAAGGACAGGTCCTGCTCGGCGCCCTTGGGGCGCAGATACTCGCTTCTCAGTGCGCCGGGTTGGCCGCGCCGCTTGCCCTGCTTGTTACGATCCTTGGAGGGATGGTGTTTGGCGCGCTCTGGGCGCTGATCCCGGCGCTGCTCCGCGTTACCCTGAAAGTGAATGAAATCGTGGTCTGTATTATGCTGAATCAGATCGCCCTGTATTTCATCGGCTATCTGGTACGCGGTCCGTTAAAAGATCCCCGCGACTTCAACGCCCAGTCGGTAGTGATCCCGCCGGGCGTCCGGATGCCGCAGTTCGTGCCGGACACGAAGATACACGCGGGGCTTGTACTCGCGCTGTTCCTGATTGTGGCGGTGTCCCTGTTGTTGAAATATACCACCTATGGGTATCGTGTCCGGGTAGTGGGGTCAAGCGAACGGACGGCGGTCTACGCGGGCATTCCCGCGGGGCTGACGGTACTGTCGGCGTTCCTTATCGGCGGCGCGGCCTCGGGACTGGCGGGCGCCAACGAGGTGATGGGAGTGGCGCACCGGCTACAGGGAACAATTTCAAACAACTATGGTTTTGTCGGCCTCACGGTGGCAATGATCGCGAAAAACAATCTCTTTATCCTTATTGCCGTATCCGTCCTTTATTCGGCGCTCCAGGTGGGCGGACTCGTGATCCAAATTACCCAGCACGTCCCGATGGAACTTGCCAATATCATCCAGGCGGTAACGGTACTCTTCGTACTCAGCGCGGATTTTCTGTATGAAAAGACCGCCGCGTCATACCCGAAAAAGAACGCCTTAAAAGAGGTGGAAGCATGAGCGAATTGATTATCGGTTTGTTCTCTTCCATGCTGGCGCTTTGCGTACCGCTTTTGATCGCCGCGGAAGGCGAAGTGTTCGTAGAACATTCCGGCCAGTTTAACATGGGGATTGAGGGCATGATGATGCTTGGGGCCTTGTCCGCTTTTGCCGTAACCATTGTAACAAAAAGTACGCCGCTTGGGCTTCTCGCCGGCGCGTTAACCGGCGGGGTTTTGGCGGCGGCAATGTTTCTGCTCATCTACAAGGTACATCTCGATCTTGTTGTTGTCGCCATCGTATTCAACCTGCTTGCGACGGGCATTACCGGATTCCTTTCGACGTTGTTTATCGGCTCCTCAAGAGTGCCAAAGCAGTGTGAAAAAATCGTGGATATTGCCATTCCGCTTTTATCAAAGATTCCGGTAGTGGGTCCTGTTCTTTTTGCGCGTAACTATATGGTCTACGCGGCGCTCGTCTGTGTGCCGGTTGTCGCGCGGGTACTATTCCGGACCAGGTTCGGATTGGAACTGCGCGCCGTTGGCAGCCACAAACTGGCGGCAAGCACGATGGGGATTAACGTATTAAGGACGCAGTTTAAGTGTTTTGGTATCGGCGGCCTGACCGGCGGCCTTGCCGGGGCCTACATGAGCCTGACCCTGGGAATGTTTGTGGAAAACATGACGATGAACAAAGGCTTTATCGCGCTTGCCCTGTGTACGTTCAGCAGGGGAAATCCCTACGGTACACTGATCGGCGCGCTGCTTTTTACACTGGCCGACTCATTGCAGCTTCGCCTCCAGTTGTTCGATTTCAGTATTCCGTATGAATTTTTACTTATGCTGCCCTACGCGCTTACCATCGTCGTACTGGCGGCGGCGGCAAGGCAGGGACGATTCAAAAAAGCGTTTTACGGGAGGAACCGATGAAGGTTGCAAAAGAACTTACCGAATTGATCGGAAATACTCCGCTTCTGGATGTATCCGATTTTCGCAAAACCGGCGCCAGGGTTATAGCAAAACTTGAAATGTTCAATCCCCTTTCGAGCGTCAAGGATCGTATCGCGTACGCGATGATCGAACGGGCCGAACAGGAAGGGCGCCTTCATCCGGGCGACACCATCATCGAGCCGACTAGCGGAAATACCGGCGTCGGCCTGGCGTTCGTTGCCGCAAGCCGCGGTTACCGGTTGATATTGACGATGCCCGAGACGATGAGTATTGAGCGGCGCAAACTGCTGGCGGCGCTGGGCGCGGAGCTTGTGCTTACCGACGCCTACGACGCGATGGAAGGCTCGATAAAAAAAGCGCGGGAACTTGCCGCCCGGATTCCGGGATCGTATATTCCGCAGCAGTTTGAAAATCCCGCGAATCCGGAGGTTCACCGTAAAACCACGGCGGTGGAAATCCTCAATGACCTGGACGGTAATATCGACATTTTGGTCTCCGGCGTCGGTACCGGCGGAACGCTGACCGGCGTCGGCGGCGTGCTCAAAAAACACAACCCCGCCGTGCGGATCGCCGCCGTCGAGCCGTTCCAGTCGTCGGTTCTTTCGGGAAAAGGCAAGGCGCTGCACCGCATACAGGGGATCGGCGCGGGTTTCGTTCCGGAAGTGCTGGACATGAAACTTATCGACGAGATTATTCGTGTGCGGGACGACGACGCCGGTGATACGGCGCGGGAGATCGCGAAGAAGAAAGGGCTGCTTTGCGGCATTTCTTCGGGCGCCGCGCTCTGGGCGGCGTTTGAACTTGCCGCCCGCCCGGAAAACGAGGGCAGGAACATTGTAACGATTCTGCCGGATACAGGCGAACGGTACCTTTCGACATGGCTCTACGAGGATTTTTCCGGCGGGAAGAAAGAGGCGGACAGTTCCCGAATCGACGAAAAGAAAGCTTCGGAATTGGCGATGCATTATTTTAAAAACGGCCTGTCGTGCAGCGAGGCGATGCTCAAGGCCTTCAACGAAAAATACAATCTTGGGCTGCCCGAACACTGCCTGCGTATAGCTTCGGGATTCGGCGCCGGGATGGGAGAATCCGGCTGCGCCTGCGGGGCGGTTACCGGGGCAACCATGGTGTTTGGCCTAATCGCCGGCAGAAAGAAAGCCTACGAATCCAACCGCCTGGCGTTTTTGGCAACAAACGAACTGCACCGCAGGTTTCGGGAGAAAAACAAATCCACGTGCTGCCGGATACTGACCCGCGGGGTGGAGTGGTACTCGGCGGAACAGAAAACACTCTGCGAGGGTTACGAGATGACTTCGGCGGAGATCGCGGAAGAGATCATCGAAACCCAGCTTGCCGATCATTTGCGGGAACGTAGCTAACCATGTGAAGCCGTTTCAGAACCTTTAGTTTTTGGAACGGCTTTCATGGATATAACCGGGATGTCAAATAACTCCGGTAAAGTACGGGGAAGGAGGAAAAAATGGAGTTTGAGCCGGATTTCAACAAGACCGGCGTGAACATACTGCTGATTAACGGCAGCCCGCGTCCCGGGAGCAATACGGAAGCGTTGTTGTCCCGGGTACGTTCAGGCGTTGAAGCGCTGGAAGGAGCCGCCGTCTCGGAGTTTTCGTTCCGCGCCGCCCATTTCGGCGAGCCGGGCTATGAAGAAAAGCCAAATGCGCTCGCCGAACTTGTGGAAAAGTGGCGCGCCGCCGACGGAGTGGTATTTGCCGCCCCTATTTATACGGCGGCGGGTCCGGGACTTGTTTACACGGGGCTGGATCTTTTGGAAAGCGCCTTAACGGAAGACCTTGCGTCAAGGCGTTACGCGAAAGCGGGCGGCGTGCTGATTCAGGGAAGCGCTCCCTACGGCATGGCGGAACTTGGGGCGCAGAACATCATTGAGCGTTTTGTGGCGCTTCATGTGATTCCCTCGGCGCGGCTTGTCGGCAGGGTAGTGGACAAGCGGCCGCCGGAGGATGAGCTTTTGGCGCAGGCGGAACAGTTTGGGAAACAGACCGCGGAAAACGCGAAGCTCATCAAGCTCGCGTACGGCCTCTCCCCGCAAACCGGCGCGGGAATACTCGTCCTGAACGCCGGCGTCGACGACCCGCAAATTGGGGAGACAATCGCCGCCCGCGCCGCCGGGGTACTGCGTTCCGCCGGAACGGTGGTTATTGAACATAGCTTTGCGGGTAAGCGGCTGGAAGGCTGCCATCACTGTATTTCGTACTGCGGCAGCAAACAGACCTGCCTGTACCGAGACGACTTTCAGGAATTTCTCGCCAAGTGGCTGTCCGCGGACGGGTACCTTACCATAGCGTCCGCCAATAACCTGGGGCCCCCTTCCGTGGTCCGGCGCGCCCTTGATCGGCTGAGCGAGCATGTGTTCCAGACGGCGCTGCATGAACATCTTACCAGGGGCGCAGCGCCATTCGCCTATCCGCGCTACTCAAGGCCGGCCGCCGCTGTCGTATACGGCAGACGCCGCTATGGCGGGCAGATCGAGGCGCTTCAAACGTTGATCGCCCACGATGTCCACCGGGGCAATTATCCTATCGGCGGATATGACAGGCACAGCCCCCTCGGCGCCGCGGGATTTCTTGGCCAGCCTTCACAGCTCGGATCCGATCAGTTTTTTACCTCGGCGATCGACACGATCGCCGAAGATACGGCGAATGTGGCAAACCGGCTGAAAACGGCAAAGAAGCTTGCCTTTGATACGATACCGGCGTCATTTTACGCGTCCCGGGAAAAGATGGGCGTTATTGATAAGGAGGTATATCGAAATGAGTTTGAACATTGAACAGTTGAAATCGGAAAAAGTAAGGATTCTTGGCATTAGCGGCAGCCCCCGTAATGGCGTGACAGACTATCTTAGCCAGATCGCTTTGGAAGAAGCATCCGCCGTGCCGGGCGTCGAGACTGATTTTTTGCCGCTTCACAAGGTAAAGATCAACCACTGTATACAGTGCGAACAGTGTCTAAAGCTCGATCCCGGCAGGAATTACGAGCATTTTTGTCCGCCGTTTCACGACGATATGGATGAGCTTATTCCGCGTTTTCTTGCGGCGGACGGTTATATCATCGCCTCCCCGGTGTACGAGATGAATTATACGCCGCTGCTCGGCATATTCATGGGGCGTTTTCGGCCGCTGTGGCGGGTGTTCAAGGGCGTGCACCGCAACAAAGTCGGCGGCGCGATCTCTGTCGGCGGTACACGCTACGGCGGGCAGGAAACGTCCGTTCAGGTCATCAACAGCTTTTTTCTGCTGAACGAGATGATCAACGTGTCGGGTACCTCGGGCGGTTACATTGGGGCCTGCGCCTGGTCGCGTGACAAGCTGCCCAAAGAATTTGACGATCCGATAGGCGTGGAAAAAGTCCGCGATCTTGGAAAGCGCGTCGCCGAAGTAACACGTATCGTAAAGGCGGGACGCGCGCTGTTCCCGGACGGCAGGCCGGATCTGAACAACCTTGATAAAAACCCCGTAAAGGAAGCGCCCTATGCCCCATAAAGAATTTAGCGATGAATTCAGCGGGCGCACGGCGCTTGTTACCGGCGCCGCGCGGGGGCTTGGCAAGGCAATCGCCGGAGTGCTGCTTGAACAGGGCGCCCGTGTCGTCGCGGCGGATCTGCTCGAAGACGCGCTCGATAAGACGGCGGCGGAACTGTCGGAAAAGGCGCCGGGGTCCGTCTGGAAGCGCGTATTGGATGTACGGGATGAAAAAGCCGTACAGGGGCTGTTCGAGTGGGCGTCCCGTGACGATACAATCGGTACGATCGACGTACTTGTGAATAACGCCGGCGTCTGTTATGCCCATCCGTTTATCGAACAGGATGAAGCGGCTTATGAAGATACTTTCGCTGTCAACGTGTACGGCGTTCTTACGGTTTCGCGGATATTTGCGTCGTACCTCATTGCGCGAAAACAGGGCGGCAATATCGTTAATCTTTCGTCAAACGCCTACAGGCGTCCCTACGCGTACTTCGTCGAATACAACGCGAGCAAGGCGGCGGTTGCCAACATTACCCATACGCTGTCCCAGGAACTCGCGCCATACGGTATTAACGTAAACGCGGTTGCGCCCGGCGCGGCGGATACCCACATGCTCCGCTACAGCATGGAACGAACCATCGCGCTTGACGGCGGAGGGGTTGATGTGGAGGAGTGCAGGAAAACATGGGGCCCGCGGCAGCTTCGGCGTCTTGTGGACCCCCGTGAGGTAGGACTTGTGGCGGCGTTCCTCGCAAGCGAACGCGCGCGGATTGTACGCGGCCAGACGATCTTTGTCGACGGCGGAGACACCGCGTTGTAAGCATAACGTATAACGACAGGAGAATGAAATGGGTTATTTTGATTTAACAGGTGAGCGCGCGCTGATTATCGGTTCGGGAGGCATCGGCGGAGCTATTGCCGGAGGCGCGGCGGCGGCAGGCGCGGAAATCGTGCTGGCGGACGCGAGTACGGAAAGCCTCGAACGGGCGCGCGCGGCGGTCGAAAAAGCGGGAGGCAAGGCGCATGTGATACGGCAGGAAATCCGTTCCCGGGATGATATCGTCGCGTTGTACGAACGGGTAAACAAAGCGCTGCCCGGCATCACGCTCAGCGTTAATGCCGTCGGGCTTTCCGTTATGGCGCCGGCAATTGAAACAACGGAAGACCAGTGGCGTACTGTCCTTTCGGGTTTTCTC
>JAITBL010000061.1 GCA_031283575.1 Treponema sp.
GGGACAGCAACCTTAAAATTAGCAGTTTTGCAAGGCTGAAAGCCTGAGAAACTGCAAGAGCCTGTTTCAAAACCGTGCGCGTTAGCGCACAGTCAATTAGTTTTGGAACAGGCTCAATGTATAAAATATACCATACCCGCGCAGGGAAGTCCAGCGCGGATTTTGAACATGCCGTCCGTTCTATTTGTACTGCCGGCTGATTTCGGCGAAACGATCCTGAATCTGAACCACCGCGTCGGTCAGGAGCGGATCAAACTGGGTTCCGCGGCCTTCGGTGATGATCGCAATCGCCTCTTCGTAGGACATGGCGGACTTGTAAACGCGGGCACAGACCAGAGCGTCGTAAACATCGGAGAGCGAAGCAAGCCGCGCGGCCAGAGGGATTTCACCGTCCTGAAGGCCGCGGGGATAGCCGTGGCCGTCGTAACGTTCGTGGTGGCAGTAGGCAATGTCCAGACAGTGGCGCAGATAGATCGAGTCTTTGTCGGTTACCGCCTTCATCATTTCTTCGATAATGTTTTTTCCCACGGTGGTGTGGGTCTTCATAATCTCATACTCACCGGCGTCAAGCTTGCCCGGCTTTAAAAGAATGTTGTCGGGAATGCCTATCTTGCCCACGTCGTGAAGAGCCATGGCCTTGACGATAATATCGGGCTGCAGGGCCTTGAGGGTTTCCTCGTAGGGTGATTTGGATTCAAGCAGAAAATCGATCAGGGCTTTGCAGAAAAACTGGGTGCGCTTGACGTGGCTTCCCGATTCAAGGTTGCGGTATTCGATGATGTTCGCAATGGCCTGAAGGGTATTGTCCAGCGTGCTCGTCGCTTCCGCGGTTTTTTCCGCGACCATGTGTTCCAGATTGTCGCTGTAGTTTTTCAATTCCACCTGGTTCTTGACGCGGAGCTTGACAATCTCGGGCAGAAAGGGTTTTGAAATAAAGTCAACGGCGCCGGCGGAGAGCGCTTCGCTTTCGGAATCGGAAGTGGTAATAAAAATTACCGGAATACGCTTGTAGACTTCGTCGGTCTTCATTACTTCGAGCAGTTCGTAGCCGTTCATCTCGGGCATAAAAACATCAAGCAGAATGATCTTGGGGAGAATGGCCTGGGCCTTGAGAACTTCCAGCGCCTGCCTGCCGTTTTCGGCGGAGAGAATAGCGTAATCGTCTTTAAGAATTTCTTCGAGAATAAGACGGTTCATCTCCACATCGTCAACAACCAGCACGGCGGGAAGACGGGAACGGATTTTAGGTTCAGGCATTCGACAGAACCATTTCCAGCTCTTTGCCTGTTTCGGCAAAACTGGTTTTGACCGCTTCGACAGCTTCCGGTTTTACTTCGCGGGCCTTTATCTGGGTTTCCAGTTCGACAATCTTTTCGTTAAGATCTTTGATGGAAAGATTGGCGGTAACACCCTTGATTGTGTGGGTCAGATGCTGGGCTTCTTCCCAATTACCCGCATCCAGGGCGGTAAAGATCGGCTCGACCCTGGTTTCCGCCCTGAACTTGCCCAGCAGCCTTGTGTAGAGCGCCGCGTTATTCATGACCCGCTTGAGGCCGTCTTCTTTATCGATTAACAGAGCCATCTAAAACCCTCCAAAGCTAACTATATTCTATAGGAAGGCGGCGCGTCCAGCCCCCGCCCGAAACTCAGGAAAAATCAAACTTCTTCTGCAGGGGTTTAACGCTGAAACTGTGGCGCTGAATCGGCGAGGGCCCGCAGCGCGCGAGCGCTTCCCGATGGGCTTTGGTGGCATAGCCCTTGTGTTTTTCATAACCGTATTCGGGATACAGCCACGAATAACGGAGCATCATGCGATCACGGGCGGTTTTGGCAAGAATCGACGCGGCCATGACCGCGGGCACTTTGGCGTCGGCCTTGACCATTGCCTCGCAGGGTATGGGGATGCAGGGACAATACTGTCCGTCAATGACGGCGCGTACCGGCGGCGCGGCGGGAAAGGACGCGCAAAGCGCGTTCCAGGCGCGGGCCATGGCGAGGAGACTTGCCCGCAGGATATTGATCGCGTCAATTTCCGAAGCTTCCGCACAGGCAATGCCCCAGGCGGCTTTTCCGGTGATCAGGGCCGCCGCCTTTTCACGCCCGCTTTTCGTCATTTTTTTTGAGTCGTCAAGTATTTCCACGGGAAAGCCTTCGTCGAGAATTACCGCGGCGGCGTAGACCGGCCCCGCGAGCGGTCCCCTCCCCGCCTCGTCAATGCCGCAGATACGAAACGCGGCGGAGCTTTCCGGCGGGAAAGTTCCGCCCGCAAACATCCGCACTGAACATTCCGGCGTCATTCCAGCACCGACAGAATCCCCCGCAGTTCGCCGTCACGCCGGTAATAGTAGTTTTCCAGTTCTTCCCTGCTCAGGCCAATCAGTTCGTGGCTCAGGTAGTGAATCCAGGATTCCTCGTCGTGTATAGAATGTTCGTGTTTTCGGCACCAGTAATCGGGTTGTACCGGCAGCTGATCGGGTTTGTCGTAAAAGTACTTGTAATCGTGCACGGCGATTTTAAGGTCGCGGCGGGGAATGCCTTTTTCAAGTATGACTCCCGCCAGGTGGTTGATCGTTTTTCCCGAATCAAAGATGTCGTCCACAAGGAGCACCTTGTCTCCAATCCGCAGATAATCCGGCGCGTAGGTCCAGCCTTCCACTTTGATCTGTCCGGCCATTCGCACGTCAGAATAGGAACGCGCGACCACCGCGGCGTAGTAAACGGGCCGGCCCTCTTTGCGCACAATTTTAAAGTACTCGCTGATCACATTGCCCAGGCAGGCCCCGCCGCGCAGCGACACATAAATAACGTCGGGAATAAATCCTTCGGCATAAATACGCGAGGCCAGCTTGAGGGCGTTGTCGCGGACAACATCGTAGGGAAGAAATTCTTTTTTCACCGTTTATTTACTCCTGCTTTTTGCCGGCCGGAAGAAACCGAAGAGACTGCCGCAAAAACCGCCTACAATGTGGGCGAACTCGGAAATATTATTGGTGCTGAAGGAGGCGGCGATTTCGCGGCCCAGATAAATCAGCAGAACCAGAATAAAGGTAAGGGGGATTTCGCCCCTGCTGAAATTGGTAAAGGACGCGAGGAGTATCATCATAAAGACGATGCCGCTTGCCCCCAAAAGGCCGTTGCGAAAAAGCAGGACGTTAAGGACGCCCGTAATGACCGCGGTCAGGGCCATCATGATCAGCAGTGAAGAGGAGCCGTAGTTTTCTTCCAGAATGGGGCCGAGCAAAAGGATGAAGGCAAAGTTGGAAAGAAAATGATTCCAGTCGGCGTGGCCCGCGACATGGGAAAAAAGGGTGAACCAGGACCGTACCGATACGGCGTTAAAGCCGCCCCGTCCGGGAACCATAAACCACGCGGCGGTAAGGCCGCGCGCGACGGTCCGGGAGAGCAGCAAAACCACCACGCAGATCAGGGTAAAGGTAAGCACCGCCGGCGCGTTATATTTTACTTTCAACATGTACTCCTATAACACCAATTCCACGGGACAGTGATCGGAACCTTCCACCTCGCTTCGAATGGTTGATTTTTTTACGCGGGGAAGAAAACCTGAATCCACGCAGAAGTAATCAAGCCGCCAGCCGACATTCCGCGCGCGGGCGTTCATGCGGTACGACCACCAAGTGTAGCAGTCTTTTTTGGCGGGATAAAAATGCCTGAACGTATCGGCAAAACCCGCGCCGGTAAACGCATCCATCCATGCCCGCTCTTCGGGAAGAAAGCCGGCGCTGCCTTCGTTTTCTTTGGGGCGGGCAATATCGATGGAAGTGTGGGCGATGTTGTAGTCGCCGGTGAGAATACAGTGCCCGCCCGCTTTAACAATGTCGAGGCAGCGTTTAAGGATCGCGCCGCAAAAGGCAAGCTTGTAGGGAAGGCGCGCGCCGGCGTCCTGGGAATTGGGAAAATAGGCCGAAATCAACACAAAGTCTTTATAAAAAGCCTGTAGTACCCGTCCCTCGCCGTCAAATTCGGCGTCGCCGAGCGGCCGCACGTCGAGCGGTTCTTCCCTGCTGTAAATCGCCACGCCGGAATAACCGGCCCTGCCGGCGCTGGCCCAATACGAGTGAAAGGCTTTGCCTTTCACTCGCGCGGGACGCAAAAGTTCCTCTCCCAGCTGTTCCGGCCGCGCCTTGGTTTCCTGCAGGCAGATCATGTCGGGATCTTCCCGGACAAGCCATGCGGAAAAACCTTTTTTTTCCGCCGCCCGTATGCCGTTCACGTTCCAGGATAGTATGCGCATTGAAGCAGTATAGCGGAAAGGGCGGGCCGTCGCTAGTAGCCGGCAGGTTGTAACATCTCAATAACTGAGCCTGTTCCAAAACTGAAGTTTTGAAACAGCCTCAACTCTCTATAAAAAAGAGAGGAAGAAGAAACTTTTAACTGTTACACGGTACCGCGAACAAAAAAAGCGGCTATACGGGGGCATAGTGGATTAAATTGCCCTTCCTGTATTATACTCTTAAGGAATTCGTGTAAAAACCTGGAGACAAGAATTGCCCTACGCCATCGATGGAACCGAGCTGGTCCGCAAGCGCCGCGAAAAAATCAAAGAACCCGAAGAATACCGCGTGATCCTGCTCAACGATGACTATACCACCATGGAATTTGTAGTCAAAGTACTCATGGTGGTGTTTCACAAAAAAGAAGAGGACGCCGTGCACATCATGCTTGACGT
This sequence comes from Treponema sp., assembly GCA_031283575.1. GTDB lineage: Bacteria > Spirochaetota > Spirochaetia > Treponematales > Breznakiellaceae > JAIRYT01. Next base: position 4,688 of record JAITBL010000061.1, read on the forward strand.
ACACCAGAAGGGAAAAGGCATAGTAGGGGTTTACCCCTACGACCTTGCCTTTACCAAGGCGAACCAGGTTCACGCCATGGCCCGCAAGGCCGAGTTTCCCCTCAAGTGCGTCGTGGAAAAAGCGTGAAACGGGCGTTCCGGCGAAGCTGCTGCAGAGCTTGTAATCGGGCCGTTTTTACGGTACATTAAATCTGGGAGATTGTTATGAAAATAAGCCGGCATGTGCAGGCTATTATCAACGCGGCGTATAACGAAGCAAAGATCAGAAACCACGAGTATCTGACGCCGGAACATATACTCTACGCTGCCCTTTCCTTTGACAATGTTCAGGGGATTTTGCAGGCCTGCGGGGCCAATCTGGACCAGCTTAAAACAGGCATGGAAAACTATTTTGAGCAAAAAGTGCCCATGGTGGTCAACGCGGAGCCTACGCAAACGGTGGGTTTCCAGAGCGTGCTTGAACGGGCCGTGCTCCAGAGCCAGTCAAGCCAGCGGGACACGCTGGATATCGCCGATATTCTCGTATCCCTCTTTGATGAAGAGAGGAACTACTGCGCCTACTTCCTCCGCAAGGCCGGCGTCAAGCGCTTTGAGCTGGTCAGCGTTCTTTCGCACGGCAGCGACATCGACGGACCCGACGTGATTCATTTTGGCGAAGGCAAGGGCCGCGAACGGGAACGGGCCGAGGAAAGGCGCGAAGCCGAGGGCGACGGCAAGAGGAACAGCTCCAAAAAAAGCGTTCTTGAGCGCTTTGCCACCGAGTTGACCTCCCTGGCCCGCGAAGGCCGTCTGGAGCCGGTGATCGGCCGTCAGGACGAACTGGACCGGACCATACAGGTACTCTGCCGGCGGCTAAAAAACAATCCCGTTCATGTCGGGGATTCCGGCGTGGGAAAAACGGCGATTACCGAAGGCCTTGCCCAGCGTATCGTCGCCGGCGAGGTGCCGCCCCTCCTCAGGGACTGCGCGATTTATTCCCTTGACATGGGGGCTCTGGTCGCGGGCACCAAGTACCGCGGCGATTTTGAGGAACGGCTTAAACGGGTTATCGAGGAACTCCTAAAAAAAGAACAGGTCATTCTGTTTATCGACGAAATACATACCGTAGTCGGCGCGGGTTCCGTTTCGGGTTCCTCGCTGGACGCGAGCAATATTCTCAAGCCGGCCCTGACTTCGGGCAAACTGCGCTGTATCGGAAGCACCACCCACGAAGAGTACGGAAAATTCTTCGAGAAAGATCGGGCCTTGTCGCGCCGCTTTCAGAAGATCGACATCAACGAACCCAGTGAGGAAGACGCCGTGGCGATCCTTAAGGGACTGCGGATCAAGTACGAAGAATACCACCGCGTCCGCTACAGCGACGCCGCCATTGAAAGCGCCGTAAAACTTTCGGCCCAGTACATTACCGACCGCCGTCTGCCCGACAAGGCCATCGACGTGATTGACGAAACCGGCGCCTTTGTGCGCATCGAGGCGTTTAAACAACAGCGCGCGAAGGCAGGGGATTCAGGAGCGGAGCTTTCGGAAGCGACTGAATATGACGCGGCGTCCGAAACGGACGCGGCGGCTTCGGAACACACGGCCGCCGGCGCGGAGATGAACGCGGCGTCCGAAACGGACGCGGCGGAAGCCGAAACCCGCAGCGCCCAGGACGCCGCTTACATCAACATCGGCCTGGCCGAAATCGAAACCGT